>JASEHX010000078.1 GCA_030018645.1 Candidatus Margulisiibacteriota bacterium
GGCAATGATGACATAGACGGCTAAATCTAAGATTACTTCGGCAGAGATTCCTTCCTTTTTGGCAAAATAGACCGCGCTGATTATCCCGGCAGTAAAAGCTAAAGCAACCATCAAACCATAAGAATAAATGTGGAAATCGCCGAAATTACATAAGGTCGGATACATCGTTGATGCTTTTTTTATCTTCCTTTAGTATATGGGCGGCAATCATGACAACCCCAATATTGATCATGATGTCAGCCAAATTAAACACCGGCCAGAAACCAAAATCAATGTAATCGATCACAAATCCGCGGCTAATGCGGTCAAATAAATTGCCAAGACTGCCGCCTAAAATAAAGGCCAGCGCAACTTGGGAATAATAATGCTTCCGGGGAACCGTCAGGTGGAAGTAGATAATCACCAGCATAGCTAGTATACCAATAACAATCAGGTAAGACGAATAGCCCAAAAACAAGGAAAAAGCCGCTCCGGTGTTGCGGACGTAAGTTAATTTTACGATGTTGTCTATGATAGGCAGCGACTGGCCAATAACCATATATTTATTGACAAGATTCTTTAGTATTTGGTCGAGGACAAAAATTACGGCCGCTAAAGAATAAAATAACATAGTTTACCTAACCCTTACTCCTTGGCGCAAATTAGCGTCCAGCAGCTTTAATATTTCTCCCACATACTGGCCAACTACTGGAAAATCAATCATCCGGGTAAGCAAAATGGTTAAGCAGTAGATAACCAAACCTAAAACCACGGTCATCCCTAGCGCCATGCCCAGGCCTTGCGCCATCCCATTTAAAAAAGTAAAAAGAATATAACGCCATGGTTGGTGCTTATCACGACGGACAGTTTCTATTGCCTCAATCAACCTTTCGTCTTCCATTAAGTTCCCTCTTGCCATGAGGCCAAATATTTTGCCTGTTCAGGGGTTAATTTATCAATATTGATATCCATTGATTTTAATTTTGCTGTCGCTACCCAATTTTCAATCTCTTGCGGGACAGCATAAACTTTGGACTTAAGCTTACTGGCATTTTTAACTGCGAACTCCGTGGCTAATGCTTGGGTAGAGAAACTCATATCCATAACAGAAGCGGGATGCCCTTCAGCCGCTCCCAGATTGACCAATCTTCCTTCGGCCAGCAAGAAAATGCTGCGGCCATTGCGCAAAATATATTGGTCGACAAAATTCCGCACATTTCTATTTTCCTGTTTGGCGATTTTTTTCAAGGACTTAATGTCAATTTCAATATCAAAGTGGCCGGAGTTGCAGACGATTGCTCCATCTTTCATCTTTAAGAAATGCTCTTTGCGGATGACATGCATATCGCCCGTCAAGGTGCAGAACAAGTCGCCGATCGGCGCCGCCTCCATCATGGTCATGACGCGAAAACCGTCCATGGCCGCTTCGATGGCTTTTATCGGGTTGATCTCCGTTACAATGACATTGGCACCCATCCCTTTACAGCGCATGGCAAAACCTTTGCCGCACCACCCATAACCGGCCGCCACCACATTTTTACCGGCAATCAGAAAGTCGGTGGCGCGAATAATGCCGTCAACCGTACTTTGTCCCGTGCCATAGCGGTTATCAAACAAATTTTTGGTTTGCGCGTCATTGACGGCAAAAACCGGAAATTTTAAAGCCCCGTCCCTTTCCATCACCCTTAAACGAATAACTCCCGTTGTTGTCTCTTCCATACTGCCAATAATCTGCCTGGCAATTTTAGGATATTTGGCGGAGATCGTAGATACCAGGTCACAGCCGTCGTCCATTGTTATGACCGGGGAATGATCAACCGCGGCAATTAAGTGTTTATAATATGTATCATTATCTTCGCCCTTGACAGCAAAGACCGAAATCCCATAATCCATCACTAACGAGGCGGCAACATCATCCTGGGTTGAAAGGGGATTGGAGGCGCAAAGGACAACATCCGCGCCGCCGGCTTTAAGCGACCGCACCAAATTAGCCGTTTCGGCGGTAACATGCAGGCAGGCGCTCATCTTTTTACCTTTTAAGATCTGGCTTTTTCGAAATCTTTCTTTGACCTGGGCTAAAACCGGCATATCCCTTTCCGCCCATTCAATTCTTTTTTTTCCTTTGGCCGCCAGATTTTTATCGCGCACATCATACTTAACCATTCTGCTTCCTCCTCAAAAAAACCAGATTGTGTATTATAACATAAACTAAATAATAATAATCCCTCATCCGCTACCTTAAAGGTTCTCACCTTCTCCCAGCCTGCCTGCCGGCAGGCAGGCTGGGAGAGGGGGCACTAGTTCACTTAGTGGGTGAGGGATTATGTCCATTGCCTAACGATTATTATAGGTAATACGTAACTTAGGCGGATACGACCCATCTTCTTTGCTGACAAACGTGATGGTGCCATTTTCCGTCCCGTCCTGGACAATGGCCCATCCATAGTTATTACCACCGCTATACCAGCTGTTGGCTTCGCCTGCCAAGACACTATCAGATAAACTATTATAACTGCCCGATGTAAAAGCTTGGGACAAGATCAATGTACTGGTGGCTGGTTTATTATTCCAACAAGTTGATGCAGAAAAAGCGGCCGACAATTTCCTAAGCTGTAATGTACTACTGCCGGTGCTTGGATATACTTTCAAGGCCGCAGATTCAATGGTCATGCCGGCCGGGATGGAAGCCAGTGAGAAGCGGAAGTAGGACTCAAAATATTTATTAGATGTCTCGATGTACCCGGCTTTTAACAATGTCGACCCCTCATAGCTTACGGCTGGATTGGATTCATCAACATAAGTGTCACTTTCAACCGTGATCTCTACCACAAACCCTTCTATGGTTACGTAGGAGTAACCGATAACTTCTCCTGAAATGCAGCTGATGATAGCATAACCTTCGGCCGTGGCTTCAAGGGTCGCAATCGTCCCAGTGGAAGAAAAGACGCCAACCGCATCGCCGGAAATCAGCCAGGCGGGTTCAATGCTCATAGATTCGCCGGTAGAATCAGTGCCTGCCGCGGTAAAGGTTAAAGTTTGCAGTGCTTCAGTGCTGGTGGCGGCTGGAGACACTTCGATGGTGGTTAACGTGCCAGGTTGTTCTTGGGAAGCGGTTACCGTAACCGCCGCATAAGCGGAATATCCGCCGTAGGATACGCCAACCGTCCCCGATCCTTCTGCCGTTGCATGGAAGCGGCCGGTATAGGCAATTACTTCGACCGATCCTATCCCGCCGGAAACGCTCCAGGCCGCAAACACCGAGCCGGTTGTCCCGTCGGTGTAATGGGCGGTGGCCGAAAACGCTTCATACGATCCTACTTCCATTGAAACCGAGGTGGGAGCAATAGCCAGCGAAGACATTGCTTTGCCGCCTGAGGAATTGGTAACATCCCCACAGCTCAAAGTAAGCCCAATCATTAATCCCGAAAACAGGATTAATGATAATGTATAACTGCTATTTTTCACCGTTAAGTTGTTGTTATCGTGCTGGTGGTAGTAGTTGTACTGGTCTCGGCTGCCGTTGTTGTTGTCGTGCTGGTTGTAGTAGTTGTTGTTTCTGTTACAGCTTCGGGGCTGGAAATAAACGGCACAACATCGACAAAGGATGAATAACCCTCGGCCGTAACTTCGGATGAAACAACCGCATCATCAATGGAAATTTCATATAACTTCTTTGAGTTGGTGGACATTTCATAGCAATTGGCCAAAACTGTCCTTGCCGCTGAATTGTAATTAAAGGTGTAAATCTCCAAATTTCCTTTACTGGCAGTAAGATCAACAGGAGATCCGGCAGCATTATTCGTATCCAGGCGGAATAATTTATAATACCCCGCCGCCGCCGCAGAATACACGACATAATAGTCATAAACTCTTGCGCGGGAAACGTCCTTGCGCGTTGAATCTTGCGGGAAAACTTCTAGGCTGGTCTGGCCGGTTGAAGTTAGCACTTGTAATATCGCATCGCCCATAGTTCCGCTGGCTGCCCAGCCGTCCTTATCAATGATCGCCCCCAGCCAGCCATTGTTGTAAAGTAATTGTTTGGCATAGCCGAAATATATTCCGCTGCTAAAACCATTGGCAGCCCGCCAATCGCTCCAAGTAGTCCCCTGGATATTTGCGCCAATTACCGCATTCAATGCCGCAATTGCCATAGAGGTTTTTTCCCAATCATATGTCGGTGTTTCGGTTGAAGTTAATCCTTCGAATGTAACCGTATCTAAAGTGTCCAAGGTAGTAGATTTATATTTATTGCGGATGTAGCTGCGGATGCTGGCTTCCGAGGCTTCCGCCGAAACTACCAGCGGCAGTTGGATATAACCGCTGGCATCGTTAGCAAAGAAGCGGTGCCAGGTCCCGTCAGTATAATCCCAGTATCCATAAATTAATTGTTCGCCAATTGTCCCGTATGAATAACTATACATGTTATTATCATCCAATACAGTTTCAAGGGAAGCAGGTTCGCCGTTGGTATCGTCCAGTTTAACTTTGAAAACCCCCGATATATAACGTAAACTGTCCGCAATATAGGTTTGCAGATTGGTCCCAACTAAAATTACATAGGGGTGTCCGTCATAAGCGGCGCTGTAATAAGAGCGGAGATAACCATAAGAAGACCCGCTGGAATTGTAATATATATTGCTGACATTATTGCTGGGAGTGATTACCCTAAGCCACTGCGCGCTGTAATCACTATTTGACCCTTGGAACAGCACAAAACTATTCGGGCAGACCAAGAAATTATTAATAACCATGTTGGTAATACCAATTTGGGAAATAACCCCGGCCGGAGTTTTTTTCTTTAAGATATTGCTAGAGGCCCCTGTAGAACAAAGATAATAGACATTCCCGTCCGCATCAAACTGTATCGGCTTGGAAGGGAGCTCACCTTGATAGGAGGAATAATAGGTTGACCAGCTGCCGATGCTGGTTACGTCCGGATCAACGACTTCAACCGTCGCCGTGTCAGGGAAAATCCGGAAAAAGGCGGAAGATTCTAAAGAACCGTTTACATTAAGCGTAATGTAATAAGACAAACCAATGTACAGTGATCCATCCGGCCCAGTTTCGATCACTTGAATAGTAGGATAAGAATAATAATAACCGCTACCAATTCCATGAATAATTGATTCGGCAGAACCATCGGCGGTAAATTTAACCAAATCATCGGCAGTTGTTGTTTCCCAGGCATGCAAAGTGTCAACCCCCGTCCCTGAAATCCGCGCCGCACTGGCTACCGCCACCGCCCCCGAGGCATTAAAATATTCGTCTGGGGTCTGATATCCTGACAAAGGATTATAGGTTGTCGTAGTGGTTGAACTAGTAGTGGTAGTTAAACTAGTAGAGGTGCTGGTGGTTGCTGTTTCAGCGGTTGTTCCGCCTTGACTCCCGCAGCCACAAGCAAGATACAAGCCACAAGTAACAAGCACCAAACAAATGAGACCAACCGTATTAATCTTTTTCATTTCATTCCCTCCTAAAATGTTACCTTCGGAGCATCTTTCGCCGCTTCACTAGCAATCTTAAAGAAATTCTTTTCGCTGTCAAAACCAAACATCCTTACAAACATAACCGTGGGAACCGACTTTGCCCGGGTATTGTAGAGCTGAACTTCTTCATTATAGCGCATGCGGGCAACCGATAAACGATTTTCAGTGCCGGCCAGTTCATCTTGGAGGGCAAGGAAATTGGTGGAAGCTCGGAGCTGCGGATAATTCTCAACCACCAGCAATAAGCGGGCAATGGCGCTTTCCATAGCATTGGAAGCCGCGACTTTATCATTGACCGTTCTAGCCGAACCTACCTTCGCGCGCGCTTCGGTAACCTGGATAAAAATATCCTTTTCGTGTTTGGCATACCCTTTGACTGTACTAATTAAGTTAGGGATCAAATCATATCTTCTTTGTAATTGATTTTCCACCTGCGCCCAGGACTGCTTGACGCCTTGATCCAACCCGACCAACCCATTGTAAATCCCCACCACCCAACCACCCAATAATAAAACCACTACTACGACAACGGCTAAAACAATCCACCCATTTTTC
>JASEHX010000079.1 GCA_030018645.1 Candidatus Margulisiibacteriota bacterium
TCTAATTCAAAAATTAGATGCTTTAGTGTCATAAGTATATTATACGAGGGGGTAATATGATGGATAAAAAAGAAGATCATATAGCTATTTTTAGAGGAAAAGAGATCAGGCGAATCATTTATGCCAATGAATGGTGGTTTTCAATTTCTGATATTATCGAGGTGCTGACTGGAACAGAAAGGCCTCGGAAATATTGGAATGACCTAAAAAAGAAGCTGGAAAAAGAGGGTTATGCTGAGGTGTCCGAAAAAATCGGACAACTAAAAATGATTGCTACAGATGGGAAAGAATACTTAACCGATTGTGCTAATACCGAGACTTTACTGCGGATTGTCCAAACAATTCCTTCCCCCAAGGCGGAACCATTCAAACGCTGGCTGGCAAAGGTAGGATATGAACGAATTCAGGAGATTGAAGATCCGGAACTGGCGACGAAAAGAACGCGGGCACTATATAAAGCAAAGGGGTATTCCGATGCCTGGATTGAAAAAAGAATGCGCGGGATTGCCATTAGGGAAGAATTGACCGATGAATGGAGCAGACGCGGAATAATACAGCAAAGAGAATATGCAATCCTGACAGCGGAAATATCAAAAGCTACTTTTGGTTTTACACCAAGTGAATGTAAAAAGTATAAGGGATTAAAAAGGGAGAACCTCCGAGACCATATGAATGATTTGGAACTGATTTTTTCAATGCTTGGCGAAGCAGCAACGACGGAAATTGCGCGAAGCAAAGACCCAAAGGGCTTTCATGAGAATAAAAATACTGCCCACAAGGGAGGATTAGTAGCTGGAAAAGCGAGATTGGATCTTGAAAAACGTAGCGGGAAAAGAGTCGTTTCCAAAGAAAATTATTTAGGGCTTAGCAGTCCCGAAGAATTGAAGCAGATTGAGGGCGAATAAAAAGGATCGGCTAAGCCATCGGGGCAGGGCTTTAAGACTACTAAAAAAGTTGTTAGTCGTAAGTCGTAAGTCGTAAGTCGTAAGTCGTAAGTCGTAAGTCGTTAGTTGTAAGTTAAATTGTGCCCGACAGGACTTGAACCTGCAACCTGCTGCTTCGAAGGCAGACGCTCTATCCAGTTGAGCTACGGGCACTCGGCAACTAACAACTGACAACCAACAACTAACGACACGCTCACTGCGTTCGCTACAACTAGTGGTCAATTATAATATAATATATTAAAAGTTGTAAGTCTCAAGTTGTAGGTCCGACGCAGTCGGACCGTGTCGTTAGTTAATAATTATTTGCATAAAAATAATTCTTTTGTTACAATGCAAAAACGATTTTGTTTAGGGAGGGAATGATGGCGAAAGAAAAAAAGCATGTAAAGTTTAACGGAAAAATATTGATCATTGGCTGTGGGTCGGTTTCGCAGTGCGCAATTCCTCTTGTTCTTCGCTTGATTGATGTCCCAGCAAAAAATGTCACCATCATGGATTTTGTGGATAATAAAAACCGAGTGGCCGATTCTCTCCGCAAAGGCGTGAAATATATTAAAGCCCGCGTCACTAAAGAAAATTATCAAAAACTATTAGCCAAATATGTCGGGCCGGGCGATTTAATTATTGATCTGGCCTGGAACATTGATTGCCGTGCCATTACCACCTGGTGCCGCGAAAATGAAGTGCTTTACTGCAATACTTCGGTGGAAGAATGGGATCCTTACAAGGACGAACAACGCAACGACCCCACTAAATACACATTATATACCCGCCACATGGAAATCCGCAAAATGATAGAAAGTTGGGGGGATAATAATGGAGCTTCGTGTGTGGTAGATCATGGAGCAAACCCCGGCCTGGTGTCTCATTTTACCAAAAAAGCTTTGATTGATATCGCCGGTAAAATTATTGCCGAAAAGCCCAAAGATAAACGCGTGCCGCAGTTAAAAGATTATTTGGCAGCCAAAGATTTTGCCAAATTGGCTATGCTGACCGGCACCAAAGTAATCCATATCTCGGAACGCGATACCCAAATTACCGACCAACCCAAACAAGTCAATGAATTCGTAAACACCTGGAGCATTGAGGGCTTTTTTGAAGAAGGGGTGGCGCCGGCGGAGCTGGGGTGGGGGACGCATGAAAAATACGTGCCGGAAGGGGCCTTTTTCCATGAAATTGGTCCGCGCAACCAAATTTGTCTGCGGACGCTGGGCATGCGCACTTGGGTGCGCTCAATGGTACCCTGCGGCGAGACCACCGGCATGGTTATTCGTCACGGCGAAGCTTTCAGCCTTTCCGACCGCTTAACCGTTTGGAAGGATGGTCAAGCTGTTTATCGACCCACGGTTCATTATGCTTATTGCCCGTCCGATTGCGCCATCAATTCACTGCATGAGCTGGAAATGCGGCAGTATAAGATGCAGAAAAAACAGCGGATCATGAGCGATGAAATAATTGACGGCCGCGATGAATTAGGTGTTTTGCTTATGGGACATGATTTCAATGCCTGGTGGTGCGGCAGTTTACTCGATATCCACACGGCGCGTAAATTAGTTCCCCATCAGCAAGCTACTACTTTGCAAGTGGCTATTTCCGTAGTTGCGGCGGCAGTTTGGATGATCAAAAACCCGCGCCGGGGATTTTTATTGCCGGATGATTTGGACCATGAAGAAATATTTAAAATATCTCTTCCCTATATCAAGCCTTTTGTCTCAAAAGCCTATGACTGGACGCCGCTTAAAAATCTGAACACCAAGTTTACCAAATTTGATATGCCCCGGCCCAAAGAAGAAGATGTCTGGCAATTCACAACTTTTTTGGTTAAATAAATGCTGACACAAAAGAGAATTAAACGATTAGCAAAAAAGCATGGCACACCGCTTTTTATCCTGGACCATGAGGAGATACGAGAGAATTATCTGCGTTTGCGCAAACATTTGCCAAGAGTTGGCCTCTATTTTGCCATAAAAGCCAATTCGGATCCGCAAATCATTAAAACCCTCTATCCTTTAGATAGCGGCTATGATGTGGCATCTTTGCAAGAATATCAATTGGTTTTGGATAATGTTCCCAGAAAAAATTTACGCGGCCATAATTTAAACGATTTTATTTGGGATAAAATTATTGTTGCTAATACCATTAAGCCGGCGGCAACTTTAAAACAAATCACCAACTTTAACACTTTAATGACCTATGACAATTATGATGAATTGGAAAAGATAGTAAAGCATTGCCCGGATGCCGGTCTAATTTGCCGCCTCAAGGTGCAAAACGTCGGATCAATGGTGGAGTTATCTTCAAAATTTGGTGTAGAACCGGGTGATGCGCCCGAACTAATTGAAAAGGCATTTAAATTGGGACTTTCGGTAGAAGGCATAAGCTTTCATGTCGGCAGTCAGTGCTGTAATATTGAAAATTATTTTAATGCGCTGGAAGCTTCAGCCGAAGTATTTAAACAAGTGAAATCGCGGGGGCACAAATTAAGGTTGCTTAATATTGGCGGAGGGTTTCCTGTCCCGTATGATGATACTGTGCCTGAATTTGAGGTCTTTGCCGTAAAACTGCGCAAAGAAATTGACCGCTTATTTCCTAAAAGCATCGAAATTGTAGCTGAACCTGGGCGTTTTCTGGTGGCACCCGCGGCAACTTTAGTCGTCAGCGTCGTTGGAAAGTCACTGCGCGACGGAAAAATGGTTTATTATGTTGACGATGGCGTGTATGGTACATTATCGGGGGTAGTTTTTGACCATTGCCCTTATCATTTTAACGCTTTCAAACGAGGCGATGCCAAGATTTCTGCGGTAGTTGGACCCACCTGCGATGCGTTTGATACAGTTTCTACCGCTGAAATGCTGCCCGATTTGGATATTGATGATATGTTATACGTAAAAAATATTGGGGCGTATTCCATTGCTTCGGCGACCAATTTTAACGGGTTTCCGAAGGCGAAAATTGTTCATGTAAACAAATAAAGAGGAGGAGAAAATATGGTAAATAAAAAAAGGCCTATGAAGGTCCGTGGAGGCAGAAAAGGGCAGAAGGCATTGAAGGTAAAGAAGGGGAAGAAGGCAATAAAGGTGAAAAAAACAACTAAGACGATAAAAGTTGTAAAGGGTCCCAAAGAAAAAGTTTTGGGAAAGATAGACCATTACTTTGATAAGATTTCAGTGGCGGCACTGAAAGTAACGGCGCCCATCAAAGTCGGCGCTGTCATCCATGTTAAGGGACATACCACTGATTTTGTGCAAAAAATTGATTCGATGCAAATTGAACATGCCAGTGTCATAAAAGCCGGGAAAGGGTCGGATGTTGGGATTAAAGTAAAAGAAAAGGTGCGGGCTGGGGACAAGGTTTATCAAGCTGCTGTTCCTGCAATCACAAAACCGATTGTTGCCGCTCCGGTTCCCCAATTACCAAAACCGGAGATCGAGAAAAAAACCGATCCCTACTCCAATACCAAATTTTTGAAATTTTGACCCTCTTTCGCTCTACGAGTTTCAGAGGGGGCGACTGGCGGCATGATGATTTTTGTCGAAAATAACCTCCGCACAAAAGAAAAGCACCACCGGCACCTCATTCATTAATAATCTGTCAAATAACGTCCCGTCCAGCAGCCAGCGTAAAGTTTCTCCCGAACCAAACTGAACAAAAAGCGAAAGCATATCCAAAAATATGATTGCCAGCAAAAAATAGTAAGGCGAACTGAAGATGCGGCGGGGAAAGAATAACAAAGCGGCGATAAATAAAGCCCAGGTTAACTGCCAATCGCCATACAGGAATAATTTTCTTTCGAATATTGAAAGGATAACGGGCAGTTTGCTTTCTTCGGGCTGGGATTGGACTAATGCCGAGGACGAAGGGGATAAAGAAGTTTGGTGGCCGACGATATTTCTAATTACAGCCTCGTATGTTCCTGTTCTTCCCAGTACCAGCCAAGGAAGGATGATTATCATAAAAATAAGGACAGGGACAGTTAATTTTTTCCAAGCAGTTCGGTCTTTGAAGAATATATAAGCGAGCAGGACCAAAATGACAACAATGGCCAGAATTAATCCGGCTTTTTTTGACCAGACAGCAAACCCGAGCATGGTGAAGCCAACCATCGCAAAATCCTGCTCCTTATTTTTCATGAAAAGGAAAAGATAAAAAGCGGCAGATGCGTAATAAAGCGTTATAGTCAGATCGGCATAGGCGGTTGTTGCGTGATAAATAATAAAGGGAAGGGCAGATAAGAGCCAAGTAAAGAGTAGTGAATAAGACCGGGTAAAACTGCGCCGCAGGACCGAATAAAAAATCAGCAATAGGCAAAGGAAAAAAGTTGGATAAATGATCTTAAATAAAGCATCGTTCGAAGCGTTTAAAGCCAAAAATGACCAGCCCTGCTGAAGAAAAGGGAGAAGCGGTTTGTCACCATAAAACTGGGTAGTGTAAAGGTCCGTAAAATTGTGCCGGAAAAAAATTTCTTTGGCCACAATGGAATAAAACTGAAACGAATCAACATCAATTAAGGGTTTGATAACGGCAGAAAAGTAGACAAAAACGACTTTAATGATTATCAATACAAGCATAATAATCTCTAAGACGGAAAATTTACTTACTTTAAATTTAAGAGCGGCCAAAAAGAAAATTGGCGGCCTTGACTTGATCAAATAAGTTGAAACGAGCAGAAAAATTGTGAAAATTACAATCAAAATGCTTAAAAGGGTTAATGGGATATTAAAGGCCCCCAGCAAAAACATGATTAAAGCGATAAATCCAAGGCCAATTGGGAAAGATAAGCCGATTTTTTCGATAATTGGATAATTTTCAAATCGTTTACCAAGCAATAGTGCGAGGATTAATAAACCAAATAAAAAAGGGATTAAGAGCAGAAAAACAAGATTGAAAAAGATCATTTTGTGCCTCGTTTAGCAATATATGCTCCAGGCCGGAAGGTTTGCCATGGCTGATATCTTGCTGCAGCCGGAGCTTCAACTGCTTGATCATAAACAATTAAGTATTGCGCTTCAAAGGTGGAAACCCGCCGGGGATGAAGATAATATCGGGCTTTTATATCAT
>JASEHX010000080.1 GCA_030018645.1 Candidatus Margulisiibacteriota bacterium
AATTGGTAATTGAAGCTGTTATAAAGCCCGGTTTTTAACATTTCTTGGGAGTATTGCGCATACATCACATCAATGTAAAACCGGTCAAAAAAGCCCTTGGCGGCGCTTACCCGCCAATCCGGCTTTTCTTGCTGAAGGAGAGACACATCGGTAATTCCCATGCTCTGCCGCAGGTCTTTGCCAAAATTATAATCCAAGGACAAACTCTCCAGCCCCAGGGCTTGTTCTAATTTACTTTCCATGCCGCGGAAGACCGCCGTCTGCAGGCGGCTGGCCAGGTAATCAGCAATAACGGCGTTGGTGTTGGCCGATGCGGTGTCGCCCGAAACCCCGGCTAAGGATTTAATAAAATCGGGCAGGAGCATTAATTTGATGTCTTGTTCGCTGTAGCTGGCCGGGACCATTTCAATGGGGGACTTGGTCTTGTCTTCGGTAAAACTGGAAAAAGCGATATTTAATCCCCTTGCTTGGTCAGTTGACCCGATTATGCCTGACATGTACGATAAGACAACCACTTTCTTTTTAGTCACTTGTCCGCTGGTATCTTTTTCGCTGTTTTCAACATCAACGCGGGAAGTTATGGCTATTTTGGGCAGGCTCCCTTCTGTTCCTTCCCCGCCCAAAAATTCGGCAAAGTTTTCTTTAATCTTATCCGGCTCATAAAGGTAAAATTGTTTTTGTTCGTCTGGTGATAACAGAGAAAATTCGCGGCTGAAAATATTGATTGTCCCGCGCTTTAAATCAATCTTGCCCAAGATCGAAGGGCCGGCCAAGCTTCCGCCCAGTTTCAACTCGTCGCTTTTGATTTCCAAGTTCATGAACAGGTAGCTAAGGTCAAGATTGGTGCCGCCAAGCGAAACATTGACATTTTTGTCCAGCGCCACGGTTAAATCCAGATTTAACGGGAAGGGTTTCTGGGCGGAAGATTTACTGCTGGTAAAGGAAGGCAGTGCTATAGTTGCTTCCGATAGGCGCGCCCGGCCGCTAATGGTCGGACCGGTGCTGTAATCAAAGTTCAACGGCCCCTTTAACCGGGCTTCCTGCACCCAAATTAGGCCGGAATAAAGGTTGGGAAGTTTGACGTAAAGGTTGGACGGGGAAAAAGCCAGGTCAAAGGCAGCCGCGCTATTTACGGAAAGCAAGCGGCTGATATCAATGCTTCCCGTTATACCCAAGTAATTGGAGCCGTCACCGGAAGTTTTTCCCTGCCAAATCCCGCCCAAATTTTTAATATCAACCGTACCGTTCGAAAGAGCAATGTTTCCGGATATATTTTTAATATTGCTGTCTATTGCCTTAACGTAAACATTGCCGTCCTTAAGGGTAATTGAGCCGTCAATGTCCGCCTTAGCGGTTGTTCCGCCGATTTTTAGTTTTGCCAAGGCCTTACCGCTGTTCCAATGCACATCATCAGTAAAAAGATTAAAAAGCCCGATCGCGTCATTTTTTATGTTAGCGGAAAGATCAATTTTTCCGGCCGGAGATAAATCAATTTCCCCCTGCAGAATTGATTTGCTGCCCCCTTGTATAATTGAGATATTATCAATGACGAGCCGCTGACCATCCTTTGTGACAGAAAGCAGGGCCTTGTCGCAGTTTACGCCGGCCAGGGAAGCATTATTAGCGGCGGCAGAAAGGGTATAGCTTGGGTTGGCCGCAAACCCTTCTACCGAAGCGTTCAGGTCAAAACGGCCCTGAAAATCCTTATTGAAATAAATGTTGGCAAAATCAAGCGGCATGTCCTTGGCGATAATGCCGAAGGACAAAGCGCCGTTAAAACCAATCGAACCGGCCGCCCTTATTTTCCCGCCGCGTTTTTCAATTTCAAATTTGTTGATTGCAACAGTTTGGTCGGCCAACCGGGCCTCCGCCCCCAGTTTTTCAAATTTAAAATCGCGGATGAAGCCGTCCTTTACTTCGGCCTGAAACTTGCCGGAAAGATTGCCTGCTTCTCCTGAAAGGGCAAATTTGCCCGACAGGCTGCCGCCAATCCTTTCATCGAAACGAGCTTCTTCAGCAATTTTTATGCCGGCAATGCTCTTTTCGTATGACCGCAGGAAATAATTTTTATCCCCATTCTTGGCGTACAGCTTTAATTTATTGCCCTTGGTAAATTGTTGAGGGTTGGGAACGGTTAGTTTTACAAGATCGATCGTTTGTTTTTTAGCGTCGGTCCCCTGCGGCAGGGCCTTTAATAAATTAAATTGCAGTTCATTGGCAAAGATCAAAATGTCATAGAGGTCGGCTTGGGGAATATTGAGCTGTAAATTTAACCCGGTCTTTTCAGGGCGCCCGGTTTGCAGGCGGCTCAAGTCAACCGAACCGGCCAGTTCATAGCGGTTATTGCCGTGAGCAAAGGCAATCGGCTGGCGGCAGTACAGCAAGCCGTCCGTCAAAAATAAATTCCCTTCAATAAGATCAAAGAAAACGGAGTTATAGTTAAGCGATTCAATCCAAAAGCTGGCCGCCATGTCCGGATCATCCAATGTCCCGCCGATGATCGCGTTAATGCCCGCCTTGCCGCTTAGTGCGCCGTATTTTTTTATGAACCGATTTAGAACGGAGGCGTCAAATACTCCATGGATATTACCGTCTAGCTGGTTTTTATCATTTAAGCTAAAGTTAGCGGCTAAATAATCGTGGTTGAGGAAATTAATTTGGCTGGAGGAAAGGACGAGGTTTTGGTTTTCCCAGTTCAAATGAAAGTTACCCGATGAAATTGGGACGTCAGCGATATTGGCGGCGAACAATAGCGCTTCAGTGGAGAAGTTGAGGGATAAGAGCGGCTCTAAAGAAGTCAGCAATGTCTCTTTTGAGAGTTCGCCGGTAATTATAATGCTGGCATTCAGCAGTCCAGACGGGTCTTGGGCTTCGCGCGGCAGAAAATGGTTGACAATCTTAAAGTCAGCCAAGTCTAGTTTTTCTCCGTGAATTTTAAGATAGGTAGGCGCCCCGATGCCGGTTTGGCCGGAAATGTGAAGAATTGAATCCTTTTCTTTTAATGCGGCGTTTTCAACGCGGATTAGGCCTTCTCCAATGGTAATATTGCCTTGGGCCGATCCAATTCTTTGCTGGCCAATTTGGCATTGGCTGACTTGGCATTTTCCGCTGGCGGTTAGGTTTTTTAAAGGAGAAACAAGAAATTTATCGTCGAGCTTAAAGTGCGTCTTGCCTTCAAATTGGTCAACCATGGCTTCCATTTTCCCCAGCAGTCCTTGGCCGGAAAGATGGATGCCTTGCGCTTTAGTTTGCAGATCAAAAACCATTTCACGGCTGATTTTCCCAGTAGCAGTAACCAGAGCGTTGGGAGCAGAAGCGCGCAACTTATTGATTTGGAAGTCGCTCTCTTTTACCGCAAAACTAACCTGAAGCTGGTCGATGGGCTGGCCAAAGAGAGCGGCTTTTACCAGGTTCGCCGACACGCTGCCTGCCAAATTATTAACTGGTCCGGAAAGGGAAAGCGAACCGTTGGCTAAACCGGTGATGCCGGGAGTATTTTGGGAAAGCAAAACCAGATCTAGACGATTAATTTGGGCTTTGAGGTCGAGTACGATTTTTTTCGGGCGAAACGCAATCTGGCAGCGGCCGGCAGTTTGGCCTTTATAAAAACTGAGTTGGTTAAAATCAAGCGTCAGATTGGAGTCAGCAAAGGAAAAATTTATCTCTCCAGCAAATTTTTGCAGATAAGCCGAGCCATCTCGCACATTAACTTTGCCAGATATTTGGGCTGGCACAAGAGTAAAGTGGACTTGGGCTGAACCGTCCTCAAAAGGAGGGTTGGGCACGGACACCATGTAGTTGCCCCATTTTACCAGATCAATTTTATCAGCCACCAAATTGAGCTCATATTTTCCGCTTGTAAAGTCATAGAATCCGCCCAATTTTAGAACTGCTGAGGAAGTAGGATCATTGATTTGCCCGGCTAGCGAAAAAAGGATTTTATTTTTTTTCTGAAAATTAATTACCCCGGAAACCTGGCTAGCTTCTGCCGCAAAGGCCTGCTTTGGCGCGCGGAAGCCGATTTGGTCGTTATACTTAACCCGACAATTCTTAAAAATTAACTTGGCTCGGAATTCCGGCGGGGGCGGGGCTTTGGGATCGGGGGGGGGAAGAAGGGACAGGATGTTCCATTTATCCCGGGCATCACGCTCCACTAAGAATTCGGCATTTTCAATGCTTATTTTTGATATGGCTGGTACAATGTCGCGGGCCAAGGCGAACTTGGCTAAATTATAGTTAACCGTTACTTTTTCGGCCTTGGCAAATCCCGGGAAGACCACAGCGTGAAAAACCATCTGGCCCAAAACAACGCCTTCCGCCCGGCCGATTTTTATCTCCCGCTTAAAGTTATACTGCAGCCCTTTTATCGTTTCCGACCTGATCTTTTCATACAGCGAATCCGGCCAGTTAGGCAAAGAAAAGGCGCAGGTAAGAATGACTGCACTGCCAAGAACGACAAGTAGAATAGCTTTTTTCATGTTAATTTAATAAAAGAAAGATTCCTAATGGGACCTGTATTACCTCACTCGAAAGGTCAAGATTGTTTTCGGTAATTAAAATGCCAAAATAGCTTTCATAAGAATGTTCCTGAATAAAAGATTTAATGCTTTCAATATCTTTTTGGTTTATATCTGCTCTTAATTTAACTTCAATGGGGATAAGGGTGCGGCCAATGCGAACAATAAAATCAATTTCCCTGGAACCATCCCGGGAGCGAAAATAAGAAATATCTGTTATCCCAGCAAAGCGGCGTAAAATATTAAACACCAGCGTTTCTGCAAGGCGCCCTTTTTCAGGGCCATTTAAATCGGCGGGAAGTTTTGTAATCGCTTCGTAAAGCATGGTGTCGGCCGCATAAAGTTTAGCATGAGTAGTGCGCAAACGAACCGGTTTGCCGGTAAATCTTTCGACTTTGCTAATAAGTTCGGTTTGAAACAATAATGGCAAAGCACCCGAAAGGGTTACCCGGGTGGTTTTTATTTTTCCGGCCAGTTCTTCCAGATTATATTCCTCTCCTGTACGGGAAAAGGCATAGCGAAGAAATTGGTGGAAAATTTCCGGGCGGCGGATTTCTTTTATCAAACGAAGATCTTCCAATGTTACCCGTTGGACATATTGTAGATCAACAAATTGGGCGCGTTCGACAATGCCTTGTTCCCAAAGCTGCGGGAAGCCGCCGGCCTGTGAATATTCATTGGCATAGTGATTTAATAATAATACGCCGTCTGCCGGCAAAAAATCCAATAATTGGCCAATCGTTTTTACTAAGGTTGAGCGATCTTTAATATCAATTTTTTCTCTGGCTGTATTGTTTATTAATCGGGCAAATTCAGTATGATGAAATCGGACCCATTCTCGGAAGGAAAAAGGGGGCATTGAAATATCAATTAATCTCCCCAACAAACTTTCTAATGATTTCCGAAAAATAGTGTGCGAGGCAGATCCCGAAATCACAAAACGAACTGGATAGCGCAAATCGACATAACGTTTAAGATATAATTCCCATTTTGGAAGCCGTTGTATCTCATCTAAAAAACAAAATAAGGTTTTTTTCGATTTCGTTAATCGATTTCCCAAGGCGCTTTCCCAGCCGAAAATTAATTTTTCAAAGCCGGCACCTTGATCAGCGGCGGGCAATTGCTGTATGAAGGGATCATCAAGGGAAAAGAAAAAGATATTTTTAGTTGAGATATTATTATTGATTACCAAGTGTTCCATTAACTGCCGCATAAGGGTGGTTTTCCCGATTCGACGCGGGCCATTAATAAGCAACGCCAAACCATGTTTTTCGGCAAGATGCTCGATAGCAAGGTCGAAATATTCCCTTTTAAATGATGGATTATTCCAGCAATAAGAGGACTGCTCCCACCATGGATTATAGGTATTTAATACATTTTCAAGCTGGGGATTATTAAAC
>JASEHX010000081.1 GCA_030018645.1 Candidatus Margulisiibacteriota bacterium
CGTTTTTATAGAGATAAACCATCCTTTTCCCCTTTTTTCCGTAGTAAACTCACGCCAGGAATTCCCTCTCTTAATTTTTGAGCGTTTAAGCTGAGCATCAAATCTTTGTCCGCAAATCTTTTGGCAAATTTCACTATTTTTGCTATACTTAAATCCTGGATACAACCTAAGGAGGTAAATGTGAATAATTTTATATTTTCAGAGGAAAAAATAAAAAATCTTGGGAAACATTATGGCATAGCTTTTTTAGGAATATTTGGTTCGTATGCCCATGGAGATTACACCAGCCGCAGCGATCTAGACCTTTTAGTAAAATTTTCAAGCAGGAAGGGCCTTCTTGAGATGGTGGGCATTGAAAGGTCAATGTCGCAAGATTTGGGGATCAAAGTTGATTTATTAACCGAGCAAGCGCTTAGCCCATATCTCAAAGATAGAATAATGAAGGATTTAAAGGTTGTTTATGACGACCAGAGATGATAGCGTTTATCTGAATACTTGGGAGGACATTGCAGGGATGAGAGATAAATTAATCCACCAATATTTTGGTGTCGATAATGATGCCATTTGGGAGACCGTAGAAAAAGATCTGCCTGAATTAAAAGAAAAAGTTACAGCCATTTTATGCCATCTTTAGTAAAAATATTCCAAAAGCACAAAGCTTTGATCGCTTTTATCACGGTCGGGGATCCTACTTTGGCCCAGACCGAAAAATTGGTACTGGCCCTTGAAAAGGCCGGCGCCGATGTTATTGAGCTTGGCATCCCATTCTCCGATCCGCTGGCGGATGGCCCGGTTATCCAAGCGGCGCATCTCCGGGCATTGAAGAACAATATTTCCCTCTCCCAAGTCTTTAAACTGGTTGCTAAGCTACGCAAAAAGACCCAAATTCCACTTTGTTTCATGCTTTCATATAACCTGGTTATCCAGTATGGGGAGGAGCAGTTTTATATTGATTGTGGGAAATATGGAGTTGACGGCGTAATTGTGCCGGATTTGCCTGCGGAAGAAACAACGGTAACCAGTAACCAGTTGCCAGTTAACAGAATATTGCTAGTTGCTCCGACGAGTTCGGATGAGAGGATAAAATTGGCAGCGGAGAATTCGGCGGGATTTGTATACTTAATTTCAACTACCGGAATTACCGGTAAACGGTCTCAACTTTCGGTTGAGCTCCCCGGATTGGTTAGTTGCGTTAAAAGGTTTACCAGCCTGCCGGTGGCAGTTGGGTTTGGCATCTCCACTCCTGCCCAGGCGGCAGAGGCGGCCAAATATGCTGACGGTGTAATAGTCGGGTCGGCCATTGTTGATTTGATTGGCAAGAAGAAATATGGGGCGGCGGTTAAACTAGTTGCGGCAATGCGAAAGGCCATCGATAAAGGAGCCAGCTAATGCCGATTAAAAAATTGCTTTACCGGATGAAACAATTTTGCGTGGCCATGTTCTCGGTTTATTTAAAAAGAGACGAAGAGTTTGCCCGCAACTATCTCAATATCCAGGAAATGGCGCTCTTTAATAGATTGCCCGGCTTTGAAAAAAAACATTCGGTACGAGTGGCCAGGAAAATGCTTAAACTAGCCCACGGGAAAGCCAATTTAGACGAGCGTAAACTGGCTCGCATTGGGCTGCTGCATGATATTGGCAAAGTTGTCGAACATAATTCCACTGTTACTAAATCATTTATGGTCATCGTCCGTTTCTTTTTACCGAAAGTGTACGATCGCCTGGCGGATGAAGGGAAATATAATCTTAAACTGCGCCGTTTCTATATCCATAAGCATCACGGTGCAGTAGGGGCGGAATTATTGGCCAAGATCGGCGAAAATTCTAATATCCTCACCATTCTTCGCAAACACGACCCGTATGTAGAAAAACCCGCCGAAGAAGACCCGATTGAGCTAAAAATTTTGCAGCAAGCGGACGCGTATTAATTGGGGAATCCCGCCATTACAGTGGTTTTCAATCCTCCACGCGGGCTGAATTCTCCAACAATTTTCATGGAAACTGGCTGACACGCCGCCACTAAATCGTCCAAGATCTTATTAACTACATTTTCATGGAAAATGCCGATATTGCGATAAGCGATAAAATAGAGCTTGAGCGATTTCAATTCAATTATTTTCTTTTTAGGAATGTAGTCAATAATAATATTGGCAAAATCGGGCAGGCCGGTTTTGGGGCAGACACAGGTAAACTCAGGAAATTCAATGTGGATGTTGTACCCCCTAGAGGAATATGTGTTTTTAACCGTTTCAAGCCCAGGCAGCTTTGGTTTTTTAATCTTTTTTTGCAATCTTTGATAGGTTTTGTTCATTTTCTAAAGTTATTGATTTCGTCCCGCAATTTTGCGGCTGCTTCGCGCGGTGAAGCGGAATAGATAATACTGCGCGAAGCATTAATGATGATGTTTTCGCCATTTTTATCGGCGCCAAAATTTACACAAGCCTCCACTTCTCCTCCTTGTGCCCCAACCCCGGGCAAAAGAATGGGCATTTCGCCGACAATTGCGCGGATTTCCTGCAAAGCTGCAGGGTTGGTTGCCCCAACCACCAAACCGCAATTATTATTTGTATCCCATTGTTTAACTTTTTCGGCCACCAAACGATACAACGGTTTTTCTTGGTCGGCAGTTTGGAAGTCAGCCGACCCATGGTTGCTGGTTAAACAGAGGACAAAGATGCCTTTATCTTTATATTCTAAAAAAGGAGCTACCGAATCTTCGCCCATGTAAGGGGCAACGGTTACGGCATCGGCCCCAAAGACCTCAAAAGCGCTTTTGGCATAAGCGGCAGAAGTGTTGCCAATATCGCCACGTTTGCCGTCGAGAATTACCGGGATTTGCAGGGTGTTGATCAGTTCAGTAGTTTTTATCAGCGCCTGCAGGCCGTAAATTCCATGCATCTCATAAAAAGCCATGTTGGGCTTGTAGGCACAAACCAGCTCTTTGGTAGCATTGATAATTTCACGGTTAAATAAATATATCGGATCTTCTTGATTGATAAAGTGGGAGGGGATTTTGGACAGGTCAACATCGAGGCCGACGCACAAAAGGCTGTTGTTTTTCTTGGATGACTGCTTTAGTTTCTCTCTAAAGTTCAAGTTGCTTCTTCCTGTCCAGCAGCGGGGACATCTTCGATAATTTCGGCCGCCTCGGCTTCTTTTTCCTGGCGCTCTTTTTCTTTTTGGGCGATAATGTCGCCAATGGTCACTTTTTGTTCCTCAACCGGGGGCGCAACCTGCTTTAATTCTTCTCTTTCTTTGGCAATTTGGACCTGCTTAATAGAAAGGCCAATTCTCTGTTCCTCCGGCATGACTCGCAAAATTTTGGCTTCGACAATATCACCGACTTTTACGGCTTGATCGGGAGTTTGAATAGGATTTTTTGACAGTTCAGAAATATGGATTAATCCCTCCAGTCCGTGATCCAGCTCTACAAAGGCGCCAAAATTAGCCAAGCGCAAAACTTTAACTTTAATAATTTGGCCGGCCCTATAATAATCCGCCGCATTGGCCCAGGGATCGGGCTGGAGTTCTTTCAACCCCAGCGAAATTTTGCGGTTTTCCTTGTCGATCCCTAGGACAAACACATCAATTTCCTGCCCGGTTTTTAATACTTCGGAAGGATGTTTAACTCGTTTCCAGGAGAGTTCGGTTAAATGAATAAGTCCTTCTACTCCTCCCAGATCAACGAAAGCGCCGAAACTTTTGAGGTTGGCGACTTTGCCGTGCCGCACCTGGCCGACTTCAATTTCATCAAATATTTTTCCGGCCTGCGATTTTTCATGCTCGCCGGCGGCTTGCCGGTTGGAAAAAACAATTTTTCCCTGGCGGGGATTGACTTCGATCACTTTTACCGGGATAATTCGATCTTTAAATTGAGCAAGGTTTTCTTGCGGCCTTTTTGCTACCTGTGAAGCCGGCACAAATCCACGCATCCCGTTAAAATCAACCACCAAGCCGCCTTGAAGCGCTTCAATAACTTTGGCTTCCAATACACTTTTTTTGTTATAGGCCTCTTGCGCGGTTTTCCATAATATTGCCTGGTCAGCGCGCTTTTTGGAAAGCAAAACATAACCCTCTTTGTCTTCCAGTTTTTCAATCATGACGTTGATGATATCGCCGACTTTTACATTGGTTTGTTCGTCGGCCTTGATCAAGCCATCCGCCTTATATTTGATATCTACTAAAACCCCGCCCTGGTCAACTTTTAACACCTTTCCTTTAACAATATCCCCGGTTTGGTATTCACGGAAAGTTGATTCATACTGGGAGGTTGCGGGAGGTTGCGGGAGGTTGCGGGAAGTTGCGGGAGGGTGCTGTGTGACGGTCTTCTCCTGCGGTTTACTTCCTCCTTGCTCTTCCGCTGGTGCCGGGGTAGGTTCTTCTTTTTTTTGCAGAGCTTTGCTTTCTTCGAGAGTTTGGCGGATAAGGTCTTCAACGGCGAAAAACTCGTCTTCGCCTTTGCCTTTCTCAAACCCGGTGCTGGTGTAAGTCGGTTCGGTCATGTTTTTCCCTCCAAACGACACCAGTATAACACAATCTAGCATCGCTTGACAATTCGCCTTTCCGGCGGGAAAATGAGGGCATGGCCCAATTTGTCATTTTACCCGTTCCCTTTGAAAAAACCACTACTTACGGCAAAGGGACCAAAAAGGGGCCGGCGGCCATCTTGGCGGCTTCCCAGCAAATTGAAACTTTTGACGAAGAATTACTGCAAGAAACCTATAAATTGGCTGGGATAAGAGTTGCAAAACCAGTTAAGGTCTTTGGTCTTAAGTCTTTGGTCGTTGGTCTTTTAAACGCCGGTAAAACCCCAGTTGTACTCGGCGGCGAACACTCAATAACCCCCCTCGTGGTCAGCGCCTTCGCGCAAAAATACCAAAACTTATCAGTCCTGCAACTGGATGCTCATGCCGATTTGCGGGATAGTTACCAGGGATCCAAAAACAGCCATGCTTGCGCCATGCGCCGGACGCTGGAGATTTGCCCAGTAGTTCAGGCGGGGATCCGCAATATTGCAAAAGAAGAGTACAATTTCGCAAAAAGTTGCGGGCAATTAACAAAAGTTCATTTCGCCGCTAAACTAGCCCCAATCAAGAAAATTCTTTCCCAACTGTCCCGCCATGTTTACATTACAATTGACGTAGATGTTTTTGACCCCAGCTTGGTGCCTGCGACCGGCACTCCAGAACCAGGCGGGCTTTTTTGGGATCAGGTCTTGGATATATTAAGAGCCGTTTGCGCTAAAAAGAAAGTGGTTGGCTTTGATGTAGTAGAATTGGCCCCGATCAAGGGTTTGCCTGCTTCAGATTTTACCGCCGCCAAATTAATTTATCGACTAATGGGGTATCTTGCTAAGCAACCATTTTTCGGTTTGCCGCATTAAAATTCGGGGTAAAAAAGTTTCTGGCGTCATGGGGATGACGTAGATTGAATAAATGCCCAGCAAATTGGCCCCCAAAGTATCCATAAACAACTGATCGCCGATCATGGCAGTTTGGCGGGGCGAAGATTGCAGCAACTCGAGCGATTTCCAAAAGGCAAAGGGCAAAGGTTTTAAGCTCATAAATAAATAGGGAAGATTGAGCGCTTTTCCAATGTAAGCCACGCGGGCTGGATGGCGGCTGTTGGAAGTTAAACAAATCTTAAACCCTTCTTCTTTGCGGTTAGCAATCCATTCAAACACTCGGATGGGGACATCCGCCGATTTGCGCGGGATTAAAGTATCATCAATATCTAAGATAAGTGCGCTGATCCCGCGGGATTTTATGGCAGTGAAATCGATGGCGAAAATATCTTTTGCGATTTGGTTTGGTTGTAGTAAGTTCCTCATGCCCTCACCCGCTGGCCTTAAGGACGCCCCCCTCTCCCAGCCTGCCTG
>JASEHX010000082.1 GCA_030018645.1 Candidatus Margulisiibacteriota bacterium
CCCTCATCCGCTTGCGCAAGTGGGTGAGGGATATTGCTTTTTTCTTTTCATCTTCTAAACCACTCCTTTATTTGCTTTAAACTACACCAACTCAATCCTTTTGTCAAATTGATTATTTACTTGTCAAGCGCATTTTGAATGAACTAAATTTTCGTAAATTTATTCAATTCTCTATTAACAGACAATGCCATAGACCAAAACTTTAAATATTTCTTGTCCAGCTTGCCTTTCTGACGTTTAATAATCCATTTCAAGTCCTCATCATCCTTGGATCTTCCGGCAATCAATTTAAATAAAATTAGATCTTCAACTGCCGGCAGATAAATGCTTTTCCCAGCAAAGTTAATTTTCTTTCGCCGTCTCAAAGCCTGCATTTCAAAATTAGTTTTTGGTATCCAGCAGTCAATCCGGTAGGTATTACTGGGGTCAAACATCAAGAAATGATTACTGATCTTTATCAGCATCTTTATCTCGTCAGGGTAGAAACTAAATTTGCTCTTTTTCAAAGAGGCTAAAAGGACATCAATATTTTCGTGGCCGACTAAAAGGGAAATATCTATATCGCCTGTGGCTCTGGGGGCGCCGTAATAATTTACGGCAAAACCTCCCACCAGCATATAAGGGATTTTTATTGCGTTTAATGTTTTTATTAGCTTAAATAGTGCGTCAACGATGGACGACATGCTAAATCGTTCTCAAAAATGATCGAAATTTATTTAAAATAGTCTTTTCAGAGTAATTCTTGTATTGATTGTAAAAAGAAGCCATTAGCAATTTAAGAGCCAGTTCACTTAATTCCAACCCCATTTTGAAAGTTTGGATTTTGCTTATATATTTCAATCGAGAATCAGCAATTTTTTCTTCATATTTAAAATAACTTCTATTCTCGTCCATAACTGCCGTTATTGTATCATAATTAAGTCAAACCCGCAAGATTGATTATTTACAACTCAATAAATTTCTGTTATAAATAAATCAACGCATTATGAAAACTTTTCCGCGCGGTTTGCATGTCGATGACAATAAACTCGACACCAAAGACAAACCAATAAAAGATGTGGCTGGGGTGGTTTCGATCCCAGATACCGGATGCCAGATACCGGTAAAAGCAGCGAACCTTGACTCCCTGTGTCAATTTAGCGCGAAAGATATCCTTCACCTGGTTGAGTCGGCCGGCATTGTTGGGATGGGCGGGGCCGGGTTCCCTACTTTTAAGAAGTTAGTATTACCAGAAGGGATAGCGGTTAACACGGTCATTATAAACGGCTGTGAATGTGAACCTTACATCACAGCTGATTATCGTTTAATGTTGGAAAAGCCGGAGAGAATTGTTTTTGGCGCAAAATTACTGGCAAAAGCTTCCGGAGCTTCCAAAATTATCTTTGGGATCGAAGATAACAAGCGCGAGGCCGTTAAAGCCGTCAAAGCCGCCATCCGCGAACATCCGGCCGAAGGGCCAATTGATATTATTGACGTAGTCGTCCTTCCAACCAAGTACCCCCAAGGCGGAGAAAAACAATTAATTCAATCTATTACAGGAAAAGAAGTACCTTCCGGCGGACTGCCGCGCGATGTCGGCGCGGTTGTATTTAATGCGGCCACTGCCAGCGCCGCGGCTGACGCCGCTCTTGACGGCGTCCCCTTGACCAAAAGAGTTATAACGGTTACCGGGTCCGGGGTGAAGGAGCCGCAAAATTTGTTGGTCAAGATTGGAACTACGGTGGCTGAAGCTGTCAACTATTGCGGCGGAATGACCGCTGACGCGGCAAAGGTGATCCTGGGCGGCCCCATGATGGGAGTTGCCGTTTCTGATTTAAACACTCCAGTTGAAAAAACCACCAGTTGTATCCTTGTTCTAAACGAAAGGGAAGCTAAGCTATTTGAGGAGTCGAATTGTATCCGCTGCGGGCGCTGTATCAAGGCCTGCCCCACCGGGCTTATGCCCAACTTTTTAGCGGAAGGCGCAAAAGCAAAAAACTGGAAGAAAGCCGATAAAGAGCATGTTTTGGATTGTATCGAGTGCGGCTGCTGCGCTTATGTTTGCCCCAGCCGCATTCCGCTGGTGCAGTATTTCAAGAAAGCCAAGTTAATCGTCACGGCGTTAAGGAAGAAACAAGCAGACAATGCCAAACGAAATTAATTTATCCGTGTCCAGCGCGCCGCATATTTGCGCGAAAGAGGATGCCCGGCAGATCATGCACTGGGTATTGCTGGCATTGCTTCTGCCCAGCGCGGCCGGGGTATTTTTCTTCGGGATTCCCGCGCTTCTTTTAATGCTTGTTACCACCGCAACCGCGGTTATCGCCGAAATAGTTTTTAACTGGTTGGCCAAAAAGCCATTTACGGCGGCGGACGGCAGCGCCGCGGTTGCCGGATTATTGCTCGCCCTTATTTTGCCTCCCGCCCTTCCGTTATGGATGGGAGCAATTGGAGCAGTTTTTGCCATTGTGGCAGTTAAGGGGCTGTTCGGGGGATTGGGGTATAACATATTTAATCCGGCGCTAGCGGCCAGGGCATTCTTGCTGGCTTCTTGGCCGGTGGCAATGACCGCCTGGGCGCGCCCTTTTGACGCGGTAGCTTCTGCTACCCCGCTTTACCTGGCAAAGTACGGGCTGGTGCTCCCCAGTTATTTGGACTTATTTTTAGGGAACCGCGCTGGGTCGCTGGGAGAAACTTCGGCCTTGGCAATTATCCTTGGCGCCGGGATTTTGTTCTGGAAAAAAATTATTGACTGGCCCGCGCCGGCAGCTTTTATCGGGACTACCGCCATTTTTACGGTATTACTAGGCAAAGATCCGCTATTTTATTGCTTAAGCGGGGGGCTTTTGATCGGCGCTTTTTTTATGGCCACCGATTATGTCACTACGCCGGTAACCACGGCCGGAAGATTTATTTTTGGTTTGGGCTGCGGGATTCTAACCGTATTAATCCGCTTCTTCGGCGGGTTCCCGGAGGGCGTCAATTACGCCATCCTGCTGATGAACATGCTAACGCCGGTAATTGATAGTTATGTCCGGCCAAGGGTATATGGATATAAAAAAGCTTATTGATTTTGCGTTTAGATTATCTATAGTATGCGTAATCTCGGGCGGATTATTGGCCGGGGTGTACTTATTTACCCAGAATACTATCAGCCGGAATGCACATGCGGCGTTTGAAGCTTCAATTAGAGCGGTTTTGCCGGAAGAAGGAGCAGCTGTCACGGCTGAAGCTAGGGGTTACAGCGGTCCAGTTGAGGTTATCCTGGGGATTGGCCGGGCAGGAAAAATTATCGGCATTAAAATCCTTAGCCAAAGAGAAACCCCGGGGCTGGGCAATAAAATTATGGACAACGGGTTTTTAAAACAATTTATTGGTTTGAGCAAAAATAGTCCGATTGAGGTAAAAGTAGACATTGACGCAGTCACTGGAGCTTCAATTTCCAGTAAAGCGGTGTGCAAAGCCGTGAGGAAAGCGTTAGGGAAATGAAATACGTTGCCCTCACCCACCTGGTTAAATATATGCACCCTCTCCCATCCTCCTTCGTCCTTCGGACTTCGGCGGACAGAGGGGGGAGAGGGTAGCATTGCAAAGAAGCTAAAGATCCCTTCTCCCTTTGGGAGAAGGTGCGAATTTATTACGCAAGCGGATGAGGGATATAATTAGCAGATGAGTTTATTAAAAGATTTTAACCAGGGGATAATCAAAGAAAACCCGGTGCTCCGCATCATGATTGGGCTTTGTCCCGTGTTGGCAGTTTCCAATACGGCCGTTAATGCTCTCGGTATGAGCATTGCCGTGGCGTTTGTTTTGATCGGCTCCAATTTGGTAGTTTCAGCTATCCGTAAGCTGGTGCCCGACCAGATCCGGATCCCCATTTTTATTATCATCATCTCTACTTTTGTGACCATCTGCGACTACCTGATGCAGGCCTATTATCCCGCGCTTTACCAAGCTCTGGGCGTATTTGTCCCCCTGATTGTGGTAAATTGCATCATTCTGGGCCGGGCAGAGGCCTTTGCCTACAAAAATCCGGTCTTAAATTCCGTTTTAGACGGGGCGGGAATGAGCTTGGGGTTTGCCTTGGCGCTTGTCAGCATCGGTATAATCCGTGAATTGCTGGGCGCTGGAGCTGTTTTTGGTTTTATGGTCGTTAATCCAGCCATAGTGGCGCTGCTGATGATCTTGCCGCCCGGCGCGTTTTTAACCATTGGCTTTCTCATGGCCGGGCTTAACAAACTGGAGAACAAGGTGCTTTAATGGAATTATTGGGCATATTTTTCGCGGCCTTTTTAATTAATAATATTTTGCTGATCCGGTTCATCGCTCTCTGTTCTTTCTTTGGCGTCTCAAACAGTATTGAGACCTCTTTCGGGATGAGCGCGGCCGTAATTTTTGTCATGACCATTTCTTCGGCCGTTTCCTGGCTGGTTTTTTATTTTATCTTGTCCCCCTTACAGCTTGAATTTTTACGCACCGCCGCTTTTATTTTGACAATTGCCTCCTTGGTTCAGCTTGAAGAATTATACATGAAGAAAATGCTGCCGGACTTATACCGGTCAATGGGCATTTTCTTGCCGCTCATTACCACCAATTGCGCTATCTTGGCCGTTGCTTTCCTGGCCATTGATTACCGCTACAATTTTATCCAAGCCATGGTTTATTCCCTGGGAGTTTCCTGCGGTTATTCCCTGGTCATTATTCTTTTTGCCTACATCCGCGAGCGGATGGCCATTGCGCCTATTCCTAAATGGTTCCAGGGCTATCCCATTGCTTTTATTACCGCGGCGCTCATGTCGCTGGCCTTTTTGGGCTTTACAGGAATGTTCGGATTATGACCACTATTATTGCGGCTATCTTAGTTTTGGGGATCCTGGGATTTATTTTCGCCGGACTGCTGGCGCTGGCTTCCGATTACTTTCACGTTAAGGAAGATCCCCGGATAGAAGAAATATTGAAAATCCTGCCCGGCGCCAATTGCGGCGTATGCGGCTATGCCGGCTGCCGGCAATTTGCCGAAAAAGTGGTTAGCGGTGAAGCGCCGCCTGACGCCTGCCCGGTGGGCAAGCAGGCAGTAGCCGATCAGATAAAAGCAATCCTTGCAGCCGCAAAAAGCACTACTTGCAGCGTCAATCCCGACTGCCAGCATTGCGGCGGGGCTGCCCTCTTACGCTAGCATAAAGCGGTTTTTGTGCCCATCGCCGGGGTATTTACCTTTGATTTAATAATTCAATCTTAATTTCTTTGACAATCTTAAGTTTTCGATCATTGGTAATAAACATATCTGCTGAATTTTCTAAGGCACAACTTATCTGAAGCGCATCCGGCAAGCGTAAAGCATATTTAGCCGAAAGAGCGGCAGCCGTATCCGCGATTGCCGGGGAAATAGCACAAATGCTTAAATTGGGAAAATTTTCAAGAATGGTGCGGTAATCCTGCACTACCTCATATTGGCCACGCTGGTAAGGCTTTACTAAAATTTCCGCCAGAGTAATCGCGGAAGTAATCCCTTGGTATTCACCTTTTTCAATTGAGTGAAACAATTTTAAAGTAGTGTTAATATACTTTGGGGCTTCCTCAAGATGGTAAATAAACACCATCGAATCCAAAAATAGCTTCCGGCTCATTTTTTCTTCCTTCTCCCCCAACCCTTTCTGATGCTTCCTATATATTTTAGCGGGTCTGTCCCCTCCCATACATTAGAATGCATCCCCGCCAGCGAATCAGTGTAATTCTTGGGTTTTTTTAAAAGAATAATCTTCCCATCCAACCCCTCAATTAATAATTCGTCCCCGGGCTTCAAATTAACATACTGGCGAATATTTTTGGGAATTACAATCTGGTTTTTTGAGCTCAATTTCGCTTTACCTGTCATTATTTAATCCTCCTCTTTGCTTT
>JASEHX010000083.1 GCA_030018645.1 Candidatus Margulisiibacteriota bacterium
CGAATTTGACCGTTTACATCTGACCGTTTCCAGGCAAATCAAAAATGACCTGGAACAAGCTGTTATGGGAAAATATCCGGTTATTGCTAACATCAAGGAAGAGTTAATGCGCCTTGGCTGCCAAGAAGCCCAAATGTCCGGGTCGGGGCCAACCGTTTTTGGTATAATAAAGAAGAAAAATGAAGCCGAACGAATATATGCTAAAATGAAGCGAAAGTATCCGTTAACGTTTATCGCTGAAACAGTTGATAGGGGAGTAGAAACCCTCACCCGCTAGCATTGATGACTTCCCCCTCTCCCAATGGGAGAGGGGGGGAAGGTTAGACGATAGTGGGGTGAGGGATAAGGATAAAATGCATAAACATTATAAAACCGATATTGCTAAAATTGATGCCGAAATTGAAAGTTTATCTAAAAAATACAGCAGTATCCATTCCCGCGAATATATCCGCCAGCTTTTTACAACGGTCATTAAACTGTATTTAGAAGAAGCGGATGAGCACGATCTTTACTTGGCCAATGTAACCCTGAAAGAATTGCGGCATATATTTCGTATTTTTTCCCCGTATCGCAGTGTCAAAAAAGTGGATATTTTTGGCTCCCATCGAACTCCTCCAGATAGTCAGGAATATAAAATGGCGCTGGAATTTGCGCAAAAGATTGTCGCCAAAGATTTTATGGTCATTACCGGCGGTGGGGGCGGGGTAATGGAGGCGGGCAATTGCGGGGCAGGCAAAGAAGGGTTTGCAATAAAGATCCAACTGCCGCTTGAAATGCGCCCCAATCCTTTTGTTTGTAAAGGGGAAAAATTGATCAATGTCAATTATTTCTTCACCCGTAAATTAGCTTTTATCAAAGAATCTGATGCCACCGTCTTGTTCCCGGGCGGCTTTGGAACACACGACGAGGGCTTTGAAGTTTTAACTCTGTTGCAAACTGGCAAAACCTTGCCCCGGCCGATTGTTATGGTCGATACTCCCAAAGGAAAATACTGGAAAGGCTGGTTGGAATTTGTTCACAAGCACATGTTAAAAAACAGCTATTTGACCAGAAACGATGACAGCTTATACCGTATTGTTTATTCAGTTGATGCCGCAGTTGAAGAAGTTGCCGGCTTTTATCGAACCTACCATTCGATTGCTTATGGCAAGGAATTGACGGTAATTCGCTTAAATTCCCGGATAAATGAAAAAATTCTCAATAAATTTAGTAAAAAATACAAAGATATTTTGGCGGATGGAGGGATCACTCCAACTGGTCCACTGCCTTTTGAAGTCCGCAATAAGCTATTTCTGCATTTACCTCGCATAGGCTTGCCCTTTGATAAAAAAAGTTATCCAAGGTTAATAGCGCTGATTAGGGATATTAATAAATTGACCAACTAGCGGAAATTTGGTAAAATCGAAAATCATGGTTTTTCATTCGGTCGTTAGTTGTTAGTTAATCAAAAAGAAAGGGGAAGAAAAATGGCTAAGAAGGTAAAAGTCGGTATCAATGGTTTCGGGAGGATCGGGCGGCAGGTATTAAGTGCGATGGTGGATAAGGGGGTATTGGAAAATGAGGTTGAGGTGGTGGCAGTGGTAGATGTTACTACCGATGCGAAATATTTCGCTTATCAAATGAAATACGATTCGGTCCACGGCCAATTTAAAGGGACATTATCAACTGAAAAAAGCAGCCCATCCGCGGCGGATGATGATGTCCTGGTGGTCAACGGCGATAAAATCAAATGTGTTGCGGCTACCAAAGACCCCAGCGGCCTCCCATGGAAAGATTTGGGGGTAGAAATTGTCATCGAATCAACCGGGTTATTTACCGATTCTGAAAAAGCCAAAGGCCACCTAGCGGCGGGCGCTAAAAAAGTGGTCATTTCCGCTCCCGGTAAAGGAGAAATCAAGACCATTGTCATGGGAGTTAATGATAATGAATACGACACCGCCAAACACAATATTGTTTCCAATGCTTCTTGTACTACCAATTGCTTAGCTCCAGTGGTGCATGTCATCTTAAAAGAAGGCATTGGCATTGAAACCGGTTTAATGACCACCATCCATTCGTATACCGCTACCCAAAAAACAGTTGATGGGCCTTCCAAAAAAGACTGGCGTGGCGGCAGAGCGGCGGCCATTAACATTATCCCTTCCACTACCGGGGCGGCCAAAGCGGTCGGCGAGGTATTGCCCGCTACCAAAGGGAAATTAACTGGCATGGCGTTCCGCGTACCGACCGTGGATGTTTCGGTAGTAGACTTGACTTTCCGATCGGTCAAAGATACTTCAATTGAAGAAATTGACGCGTTACTTAAAAAGGCCTCTCAATCATATCTTAAAGGAATCTTGGGCGTTGCCGATGAAGAAGTGGTTTCCACCGACTTTATCCACGATAACCGCTCATCGATTTATGATTCATTGGCCACATTGCAAAATAACCTAAAGGGAGAAAAACGCTTCTTCAAAGTTGTTTCCTGGTACGATAACGAATGGGGCTATTCTTGCCGCGTAGTTGATCTCCTAAAATTGATAGCTTCCAAGCTGTAAGGAAATAATGATGGCTAAGAAAACCATTGCGGATATTCCAGCAGCCGACCTAAAAGGAAAACGCGTTTTTGTCCGCTGTGATTTTAATGTCCCGCTGGACGAAAAGCAAAACATTACTTCCGATAAAAGGATAAAAGCTTCGCTTCCGACCATAAAATACCTCATCGAAAAGGGAGCTAGAGTTATTTTGGCATCCCATCTGGGGCGTCCGAAAGGGGAAGTTAAAAAAGAATTCAGTTTAGCGCCGGTCCAAAAAAGCTTATCCCAATTGTTAGGCAAGGAAGTAAAAATGACTTCCGATTGCATTGGACCAGAAGTTCAAAGGGCGGCGACCGAATTAAAAGACGGGGATGTCCTTCTGCTCGAAAACCTGCGCTTCCACAAAGAAGAGGAGATAAATGACCCGGCTTTTGCCAAGCAGTTGGCGTCTTTGGCCGATATTTTTGTGCAAGATGCTTTTGGCACGGTGCACCGGGCGCATGCTTCTACCGAAGGGATTGCGCACGATCTGCCGGCTTATGCCGGTTTTCTGGTGGAGAAAGAATTGAAGTTTTTAGGTGATGCTTTAACTGATCCTAAAAGACCCTTTGTGGCGATCATTGGCGGAGCCAAAATTTCCGGCAAACTGGAAGTATTAAAAAATCTATTAGACAAGGTTGATACCCTGATCATTGGCGGCGGGATGGCCTATACTTTTTTCAAAGCTCGCGGCATCAATGTCGGCACCTCCATTGTAGAAGACGAGTTAATTGGCGAAGCCAAAGAAATCTTAAAAGCGGCCATTGATAAGAATGTTCCGCTCCTGCTTCCGCTTGACCATGTGGTGGCTGATAAATTTGACGCCAATGCCAGTACGCAAGTTGTGCCGCGAACCACGATTCCCGACGGCTGGCAGGGGATGGATATTGGGCCGGAAACGATTACCAAATTTAGCAATGCCATCAAGAATGCTAAAACGATTGTCTGGAACGGCCCCATGGGGGTTTTTGAATTTGACAAGTTTGCCGTGGGAACCATTGCTATTGCTAAAGCGGTAGCAGAAGCCACCAAGAACGGAGCGGTTTCAATTATTGGGGGCGGGGATTCGGCCTCTGCGGTCAAAAAAGCCGGCGCAGCCGATCAAATGACGCATATCTCCACCGGCGGCGGCGCCTCGCTTGAATTTCTCGAAGGTAAGGTTCTTCCAGGGGTTGCTTGCCTGCTAGATAAATACATTTTTTTGTAATTTGTTATTTGGTTTTTGGTTATTACCGCGAAGCGGTTATGGGGCCGTAGTTCAATTGGGAGAACGCAACGTTCGCAACGTTGAGGTCGGCGGTTCGATCCCGCCCGGCTCCACATTATTATCTTTACCTGTTTGATTGAATTAATCGAATTTGGTATTATTGACAAGCTGAGTATCATTTCGAAATTGTATGGTGGAAGAATGATATAAATATGTTAGATAGCCTAATTTTAAACAAAAAGTCGATAGAGAGTATTTATAAAACTATTTGTGAGTATCATGGAAAATACCTAAGAAAATTCGGGGTAAAGCTCCCTAAATTATATAATTTGCATGGAAAATTTACCAAAGACGCACTTGTTTTAGTCTATCTTGCTTACGACTATCCAAATACTCGTAAAGTTAGTAAAGGAGAATTAACAAAATTTGTCAGAAGTTATTATCCAAACACTAATGATGTCCAACAAGCCAGGCATCTTGGCGCACAAGCGGGTTGGTGGATTGTAGCCGGAGGTAGGGATAATATTGTTTATCGGATAGAGCGAGGATCATACCAGCTTTATACTTTAGAACAACCATATCCGGGCTTTAAAAAGGGGCATAGAATAACTGGAACGGAAAACTGGGGTAAAATAAAAGAGAAATATAATTATCGTTGTGCTACATGTGGATCTCAAGAAGGAAGGCCTCATTTTCACTGGCCTGCTACAAAAACAATTTTGCAAAAAGCTCATATGGATCCACATAAACCTTTAATTGCCGGGAATAGATGGGTTTATGATGAAAAAGGAAGAGTAATAAAGATTGCAAATCCCACTGCCATTAAAAATTGCGATAAAAAAATAAGAAAATCCATCTATCGGATTTTATGTAGAGAATTTCATAGTAAAAGAATTGATTTAAGATAATTAATATATGAAAAACAGCAAGTTCATTAATCAAATTATTTGTGCGGATTCATTAGAATTCCTACCAAAAATTGAAGATAATTCAATTGATGTTGTTCTAACTGATCCCCCATACTTTTTAGATAAACTAGACAATAATTGGAACCATGAAGCGGTTTCCAACCAGAATAATCAATACACAATAAAGTCGCTTCCGGCAGGAATGAAATTTGATAGAGAACAAGGTAAAAGATTCTACGGATGGTATGTGGATATATCAAAAGAGATATTTAGGATCTTAAAACCGGGAGGATTCTTTTTTTCATTTTCTAGCCCTAGACTTTATCATCGGATGGCTTCAGCAATTGATGATGTTGGTTTTGAAATAAGAGATGGATTTATGTGGCTTTATACTCAAAATCAAGCCAAAGCAATGGGCGTTGATCATTTTATTGCAAAAATGGATATTGAGGAAAAAATAAAAGAAAAAATCAAAGAAAAACTAAATGGCTGGAAAACTCCTCAAATAAAATCCTGTTTTGAGCCAATTGCAGTAGCTCAAAAGCCAGTAGACCAGACATATTTGAATACTATGCTTAAACACGAAGTTGGTTTATTTAATACAAATGTTCGAATTGGCGACAATATGTATCCAGCAAATGTTTTTACAATAGAGCATATTAATGAATTGATTGATCGGGCCTTTTTATTGCCAAAGCCGACAAAAAGAGAAAAAATGGATTATAACGATCATAAAACCGTTAAACCATTAGCTATTTGCGAATATTTGATTAAACTATCGGCTTTTTCAAAAGATGCGATTATTCTTGACCCTTTTATTGGAAGCGGGACAACAGCTATTGCAGCAAAAAAATTGGGAAAGAAATATATTGGGATTGATATTAATGAAAAGTACATCAAAATAGCTAAAAAAAGAATTAAAGAGTTGGATGGGAAAATAAACTTATTTAACATGGAAAAAATGAAAAGAAAAATATTGCAAATGGAATTGGCTGTAAGCCGGTAGTTGTTTTGAAAGAAGGGGGAAACATAAATGACATATAAAATTGCCATTATTGGCGGGGATGGGACGGGCCCGGAGGTGGTGGCGGAGGGGTTAAAAGTTTTAAAGGCAGTGTCGAAGAAGCATAACTTCCAGTGTGCGTT
>JASEHX010000084.1 GCA_030018645.1 Candidatus Margulisiibacteriota bacterium
TCTAATTCAAAAATTAGATGCTTTAGTGTCATAAGTATATTATACGAGGGGGTAAAAAGGTGAGGTATTGTGTAATTCTCTTCTTGGTCTATTGTCTATTGTCCATGGTCACTTATTCTGCCCCTTCATCCTCCCAACCAGAAAAGCCCCCCAAAGCCGTTTGGGGAACTTATGGATTACTGATCAATGATTCCATCGGCAACGCGGTCCAGCAAAATCCGCAAATTATTGGCGACGGATTGGGAAATTATATTATTGTTTGGGAAGACGGCCGCAATGGGTATTATGACCTTTACGCCCAGAAGGTAACCGAAGCTGGAAAAACTTTGTGGAGCAAGAACGGCATCCCGGTTTGCCGCTATCCGGGCAACCAAAATGCGCCCCAAGTGGTTTCTGACGGGGCCGGCGGCGCGGTAGTTGTCTGGCAGGATTATCGTTTTGAAAATGCCGACATTTTTGCCCAGCGGATTGGTCCCAACGGTGAGCTGTATTGGAGCGAAAGCGGCACAGCGGTCTGCGCCGCCCCATTTGGACAATTTGCTCCTACACTAATTTCCGATAATAACGGAGGGGCTTTCATTGCTTGGCACGATTATCGCAACAAGCAGGGCGAAGACATCTATGTGCAAAGAATTAGCGGCGACGGCGCTCCTCTTTTTGTCAAAGACGGCCTGCCTATTTGTCTTACTGCCGGCACTCAATGGTACCCTAAAATTGCTCCCGACGGCCAAAACGGCGCCGTCATTGTTTGGACCGATGGGAGGAACGGGCCGCTGGACAATAACATTTTCGCCCAAAGGGTCAGTCCGGCAGGAAAATTGCTGTGGGAGGCGGATGGGATTTCTGTTTGCTCTGTTGGCGGCAACCAGGAGCGGCCTAATATTGCCGCCGCCGCCGGCGGACTAATTATTGTTTGGGATGATAGCCGTGCCGGCAACTCCGACCTATTTGTCCAAAAAATAAAGCTAGATGGTTCTCTCGGCTGGTCCAGCGAGGGAGTTCCCGTTTGCCAAGCGGCCAACTCACAAGCCGAGTCGTCCCTGGCGGATGACGGCCAAGGCGGGGCAGTCATTGCCTGGTCAGATGAAAGAGGCGGGGACAACAACCTATATGTTCAAAATATCAACAGTGAGGGGATTGCCGCTTGGGGAGAAAACGGGCGTTTTATTTGCCGGGCAGAAGGCGGTCAAAAAGTGCCGAAAATAACCAAATTAACCAGCGGTGATTTTTTTATCGTCTGGGAAGATGAACGCGCTGGGCAGGCCGACCTTTATGCCCAGAAGATCAATTCTTCCGGCACCGCGCTTTGGGAAAAGAACGGTATTGTTTTTGCTTCTGCCCGTTTGGCCCAGGAAGCCCCCGCCCTTGCCGCCGGTGCGGCTGGGAGTTGCCTGGTTGCCTTCCAAGATTTCCGCTCCGGCAATACCGACATTTATTGCCAAAAAATCAATCCGGCCGGCACAACTGCCTGGGGCAAAGACGCGCTTAAAATTGGCAGTGCCATCGGCTCGGTCATCCAGCAAAATATCAAGCTGATTGAAAATGGCCTGGGAGAAATTATTTTAATCTTTGAAGATGCCCGCTCGGGCTTCCTCAATATTTACGCCCAAAAAATCAACCGCGCCGGGAACCTGGCTTGGGGCAGTGAAGGCCTGCCGGTAGCCCCGGTGGCCGCCAACCAAACTAATCCCGTAATTATATCTGATGGCAAAGGCGGCGCTTATGTCGCCTGGGAAGATTACCGGGCGCCCGCTTTCCCTTCTATTCGCGTCCAGCACCTATCGGCGGGCGGCCAAAAGACCTGGAAAGAAAGCTTGGCGGCGGCCAATCTAAAATCGCGTCAAATAAATCCAAGCATGGTTTCCGATGGAGTTGGCGGGGCGATTCTGGCCTGGCAGGACGACCGCGAAGCTATTAATATGCAGGATATTATTGGCCAACGGCTGGCGGCTAACGGCAAACGTTTGTGGGGGAATAATGGCAAGGCAGTGGTAGCTGAAGCCGGCGACCAAGTAGATATGGATTTAATTTCTGACGGGGCCGGCGGAGCTTTCCTAACTTGGACCGATTACCGCAACGGGGAAAGGAATCCGGACATTTTTGCTCAAAGGATTAACAATGACGGTGATCCTTTGTGGGTTGAGGACGGCGTCTTAGTTTGCGGGGCACCCGATATCCAGCGCACACCCAAGGTTGTAAGGGATGACGAGGGCGGCATTTTAGTTGCCTGGACCGACAAAGGCGGCGGCAGTTATGATATTTATGCCCAGCGGCTTTCAAAGGACGGGAAAACGATGTGGATGACCGACGGCATTCCTATTAACCAATTGAGCCGCACCCAGCAAAACCCCCAGTTTGGCAATGCTAACACATTGATATGGGAAGATTATCGCTTGGGTAATTGGGATATTTTTGCCGGCAAAGTCCAGGCCAACGGGAGATTGGCCTGGGGTGACGAGGGCAAATCAATTGTGACGCTTCCTCACACCCAATATGCACCGCAAATAACCGCCTGGAAAGACAATGGCTACATTATTACTTGGGAAGATTACCGCGGCGGCCAGCAATATGAAATATTTATCCAAAAAATTGACCACAACGGAAGTCCGGCTTGGGAAGAAAATGGGATTAAAGTTGAAAGTAGGGACGGCGCCCGGGCGGCCAAAATAATTTCCAGCCCATCAACCAATAGCTTCTTTATTTTTTGGGAAGATCACACCGGCGGCGGCCGGGCCATCTATGGGCAAAAATACCTGATAGATTAAATTTTGCTGGCTTTTTTCTTGAGTTCGTCGGCTTTATCCGTCTTTTCCCACGGTAGATCTAATTCGTTGCGGCCAAAGTGGCCATAGGCGGCCACTTGCCGGTAAAGCGGGCGGCGCAGTTTGAGATGTTTAATGATTAATCCTGGCCGCAGGTCAAAAATTTCGTCTACTAATTTAGCAATTTTGGCATCAGGAATTTCGCCTGTTCCAAAAGTGTCTACTAAAACAGAAAGCGGGCGGGCGATGCCGATGGCATAAGCTAGTTGGAGCTCGCATTTTTTAGCTAACCCGGCCGCCACCACATTTTTGGCCACCCAGCGCGCGGCATACGCCGCCGAACGGTCAACTTTAGTAGGGTCTTTGCCGGAAAAAGCGCCGCCGCCGTGGCGGGTATAACCGCCGTAGGTGTCAACAATAATTTTGCGGCCGGTCACCCCGGTATCTCCTTGCGGACCGCCAATGACAAAGCGGCCGGTGGGATTTACATAATATTTGATCTTGTCATCAATTAAATCTTCCGGCAGGATGGGGAGGATGACTCTTTCAATAATTTCACTTTTAATCTTTTCGGTGGCGGCGTCCGGCGAATGTTGGGCGGCAATTAAAACCGTATCAATTTTAACCGGCTTGTCATCTTCATACTCCACGGTAACTTGCGACTTGCCGTCCGGCCGCAGGTAAGACAACTCGCCATTTTTCCTGACTTCGGCCAACCTTTTGGCCAGTTTATGGGCCAGGACAATTGGCAGCGGCATTAATTCCTCGGTTTCATCGCAGGCATAACCAAACATTAATCCTTGGTCCCCCGCCCCAATCCCTTCCAAATCTTCTTTAATGACCTCGCCGCCCCTGATTTCCAATGCCTTATCGACCCCGCGCGCAATGTCCTTGGATTGTTCTTTAATGGACACTAAAACGCCGCAGGTTTCGTAGTCGAAACCGTATTTAGCGCGGGTGTAGCCGATGTCTTTTATCACCCCGCGGACAATTTGGGGAATTTCAACATAAGTCCCGGTCGTAACTTCGCCCGCCACTAAACACAATCCATTGGTAACTAAAGCTTCTACTGCCACCCTGCCGACCGGATCTTTTTCAATAATAGCATCTAAGATCGCATCCGAAATTTGGTCGCACATTTTGTCAGGATGGCCTTCGGTCACAGATTCCGAGGTAAAAACGCAGTTCTTCTTCATCCCAGCACTTTCTCCTTCCCCCATACGGGCGGACAAGAATTCAAGGCTATTATATCTTGCATTATTAGCTCTGTCAAACTATAATAAAAATATGGGCGATTTAAGCGAACACTGGAGCAATAAAGAGTTTGCCTGCCGCTGCCCCGAGTGCAAAGGTGAATATAAGGTCCACTTGGGTTTAATCGGCGCGCTGGAAATGATTGGCGGGCATTTCCGCAAAAAAATTAAACTCCTTTCCGCTTTTTGGTGCGACGCTTATTATGAAAAACTTAACCGCAGCGGCCGCCGCTCTTTCCACACCATGGGCAAAGCCGTCCATATTGCCGTCGACGGGGTTTCATCGCAAGAATTGTTTAAATTTTGCGAAACCGTCCCCGAACTGCGCGGAATCATCTTTTATCCTAAAGAAAACTTTATTCACATCGACACCCGTCCTGGCGAGCCCGTCCGCCTAGTTAAGGAAGGCAATGACTATCTTCCTCTAACCGCTGAAAAGCGGGCTAAATATGGATTGTAGCTGAGATGCTGAATACACAAAGGCCCAGCTTTAACTTTCGAGATTTAACCTACTTACCAAAGCCAGGCAGATTTTAATTAGAATACTGGGCTTCGATTAGCAGGTCTAGTAGACAAAATAATTTGTTCTCGACCCTTTCTCCAAGAGTGTATCTTTGATTTCTCGGAAACTTCGCAATGTGCGGAATTGCCCATTTTATGAAAAAATAGGTTGATGTTATTGCTTTGGGGCCATCCATAGATTATCCTATTTCAGCCGGCCACCCCACCCCTTAAAGGGTAAAAGAATAAAAGGATAAAGGGAATATTATCTGTCCTCGACAAGCAAAACCACGTGGCCGCTATAACGCCTACCCGGGTTGCTGACGTCGCGGCCGCCGCTGTGCAGGCAACGGATAACAAAAACACCGCTAGTTGAAAAAGTTTCTTCTTCTGTCCATATCCATAAATTAGCACCTATTTTATCGCCAATAGCTCTAAATATGTCTAATAATTCTGCCTCACTTTGTGGCAGTCTGAATTTTCTGCCAGGATTTTGCCTGTTCAGTTCTTCAACTAATTTTCTTCCATCCAGTAAGCTTACATAACCAGTTCCCATGTCAGCCATTGTTTCATCTGCAATAGCCGCTTCAAGCCTCTCTCGGTTATGTCCAGTAATCTGGTATCCTCCTCTAACCAATGCGGCCATTTGCCCTCCAGTTACAACTCTTGCTGCAACTTTAACAGAGAGACTGGCATCATCAATCATTGCGGGAAGTGGGATGTGGATCATAGCGGTAACGGCTGGAGTGGGGACCTCAACTGCCACAACTGGCACAGCAATCTGAATTTCTTTTATGCCAGGTAATACTTGCCGCATAGCAACCTTAGCAGCTCGATCTGCTTCGGATAATGCCGCGTCGCTTGGGCGCAGCATGGTAAATCTGCCTTGGCCAATGGGAAGCGATGCACCTCCAGTTCCCCGCCTTTGCAACGCACCATCCTTATTCCTTGTTCCTTCCCTAAATCGCAATCTTTCAAAAACTACCTTTCCCATTTTTTTCTCCTTTTCCCGGCATTTGCGCCGGAGCTTTTTCTAGTTAATCTCTCGCCTTGCAGGCCTGCCTACCGGCAGGGAGGCTCGAGAGTCTATTTTACCCCGGCCATCTTCACCCAACCCCCACAGAGAGAACTCCGAAAAATTGACTATCGATTTTGGTTTTTGTCAAACTTTTCGGCTCCCACCCACTATCTATCGCCCCCTCCCCCGGAAGATTTCACATTATCTTACAATTGAGAAATTGAAAGTAGAGTGATTTTTTTTGTGTCGTCGCCAAATGG
>JASEHX010000085.1:0-3507 GCA_030018645.1 Candidatus Margulisiibacteriota bacterium
TGGAATGTGGCCTACATTGATTCGGTCAGAAGGCCGACAGACGGCCGCTACGGCGAAAATCCCAACCGTCTTTTCCATTACTTCCAATACCAAGTTGTCATGAAGCCTTCACCTTTAGACATCCAAGCACGCTACCTTTCTTCCCTTTGCGCCATCGGGATTGATCCGTCAAAGCATGATGTTCGTTTTGTGGAAGATAATTGGGAATCGCCTACCTTGGGCGCTTGGGGAACGGGGTGGGAGGTGTGGGCGGAAGGGATGGAAATTACCCAGTTTACCTATTTCCAGGAATGCGGCGGGTTTCCCTGCAAACCCATCCCGGTGGAAATTACTTACGGGTTGGAACGGCTAGCTATGTTTATCCAGAAAGTAGATAATGTGTATGATATTCAATGGAATGACAAAGTAAAATACGGCGACATTTATCTTGAGCAGGAACGCCAGCATTCCAAATATAATTTTGAATCGGCGGATATTGAAGCCCTTTTCAATTTATTCCAAATTTATGAAAAAGAAGCCCACCGACTGCTGGATGAGCAATTGGTCCTGCCGGCTTATGATTATATCCTCAAATGCTCGCATACATTTAATATTTTAGATGCGCGCGGGGCGGTTTCGGTTTCTGAACGGATGGCTTATATTCTTCGTATCCGCAAACTAGCTAGGAAGGCGGCTAAAATTTATGTTGAACGCACTGCTTGAGATCGGCTGTGAAGAAATACCGGCGCGGTTCATGCCCGGGTTTCTCGACGATTTAAAGAAGAAAGCGGAAGAAAAATTAATCCGCGAGAGATTATCTTTTGGCAGTGTTCAAACTTTTGGGACCTATCGCCGGTTGACGCTTTATATCGAAAATTTGGGAGCTAAACAGCCGGATATTGTCGAGGAAAACCGCGGCCCCGCCGCCGAAATAGCTTTTGATCCCTCCGGCGTTCCCCGCCCCGCCGCGGTTGGTTTTGCCAAAGGGCAGGGGATTGCGGTATCGGATTTATTTATCCAGCCGGTCAACGGGAAAAATTACGTTTTTGCCAAGATAACCCGCAAAGGGCAAACGGCTGAAAAGGTCCTAAAGACCCTATTTCCAGAAATCATTACTTCTCTGCACTTGCCGCTGGCTATGCGCTGGGGCGATTTGGACTTCAAGTTTATCCGGCCAATTCATTCAATTTTGGCAATGTGCGGAGGCAGGGCGGTTAAGTTTGAGTTAGCGGGGGTGAAGGCGTCAAAGATTAAGGTTCCGAAAGCCGACTTAAAATTATACAAACGCCTTTTGGAAAAAGCCGGAATTATCGTTGACCAAAATGAACGGAAAGAGCTGGTAAAAAAAGCAGTGCAGAAAGCGGCGAAGAAAGCCGGGGCGAAAGCATTGATCGATGAAGATTTGCTAAACGAAGTAGTTTATCTGGTTGAATATCCCAAAGCTTATGCTGGCAGGTTCAAGGAAGAGTTTTTGGGCATTCCTGGGGACGTCTTGATAACTTCGATGAAGAAGCACCAGAAATATTTCCCATTGGTTGATTCTGAAGGCCGCTTAACCGCGCGATTTGTGGTTGTAACCGACGGCTGCTGGAACCCGGCGGTAGTTGAGGGCAACCAGAAAGTGCTTTCTGCCCGGTTATCGGATGCTAAATTCTTCTTTGATGAGGACCTGAAACAGCCTCTGAAAATACGGGTGGCCGATTTAGACAAAGTGGCCTATTTTGAGAAATTAGGGACGATGGCGCATAAGGTCGAAAGAATTGTTAAATTATCCGAGTGGATCGGCAAACACCTTGGTTTAAGTTCGGGCGAACAAATGATCACGCGGCGGATCGCGGAACTCTGTAAAGCCGACTTAACCTGTAAAATGGTCTACGAATTCCCGGAACTACAGGGAGTAATGGGACGAGAGTATGCTTTGCGCTCAAACGAGGATCCTAAAGTTGCCAAAGGGATTTATGAGCATTATCTTCCCCGGTTTGCCGATGACCAATTGCCGTCTTCGCTTCCCGGAATGGTCGTTGCGCTGGCTGATCGCGTTGATTCAATCGTGGGTTGTTTTAGTACAGGGACAATTCCCTCCGGTTCAGAAGATCCTTATGGCCTGCGGCGGGCAATGAATGGGATTGTGCGGATAATTCTTGAAAAAAAACTGGATTTATTATTAGATGAATTGCTGGCCGAATCCCACAAGCTGTATGAACCGGTATTTTTAGGGTTCTTGTTTGCCAAAGGGGAAACCGGCTATAAAGATTACCCTAAAATTGAAAAGCAGATCACCGAATTTGCGGCGGCAAGGGTAAAGCCTTTCCTTTTGGATAAAGGCATCCGCTATGATGTGGTAGACGCGGTAATTGCCAATTGTAATGATATCCGTGATACGGTGGTAAAAGCCGAAACCCTTAACAAATTAACCGCAGAAAACTGGCTGGCGGGAGTAATCGCTTCAGCCGACCGCATTGCCCGCATTGCCAAAGACGTCCCGCGGGAAAATATTGTCGAGGCCGATTTGGCAGATAAAGAAGAAAAAGAATTATTTGAAATATACTTGAAAGTTAATTGGGAAGTGGGCGAGGCAGTTAAAAAGGAAGAATGGGCCAAAGCGGTCTTTGCTTTGTCGGCGCTGACGGGACCGCTGGAGATATTCTTTGATAAAGTATTAGTAATGCACAAGGATGAAAGGTTGAGGATGAACCGCCTGTCCCTGCTTAAAAACATCGGCAAATTATACCTGCAATTGGCTGATTTTACAAAAATTGCGCCTGCCTGAAAAAATCTAGGACAAGCGCAATTTAAACCAAAAACTATTTTTTTACGGCTTCGTAAATTTTAAAGATGATAATTAATAATTCGGCATAAACACGCACGGCGATTGGGCCAAGGATGATGATTGCCAAGCCCATAAGCGCTCCTCCAGCTCCGTTGCCGGAGAACATGGTTATTAACCCGCCGAGCACGCAAGAGGCAACACCGATCCAAAAAGCAATTTGGATCACAACGGGAGTAATCATTATCTTAAAAGCCAATAAATCTTTCAAGTGTATGTCACCTCCTTTTGAGGGAAGTATAACACGGAGGGAGGAGGATTTGAACCCCCGATACCGGTTAAGGTATAGTCGCTTTCGAGGCGACCGCCATCAACCACTCGGCCATCCCTCCATTTACATACATTTTCCTTTATCCATTTTCTACCTTGTCCACTCTTTAAAAATAATTCTCTTTTTCTAGCAACAGTTTTATCATCAAAACTTTCGGTGTGGAGTATTGTATAGGGCTTATAAGCCTTTGTCGAACGTACACTTCCAGAATTATGTTTTTTTAACCGGGCGTCTATATTATCTGTGAAACCAGTGTAAAGTTTTCTGAAATCAATACTTTCAATAATATACACTATAAACATAGTTGCTTTTCCGCCGTAGGCGGACCCGCCTCCGGCGGGCGAGGCGACCGCCATTTTACCCGCCTTTGGTGGGCAACCACTCGGCCATCCCTCCATTTACATACATTTTCCTTTATCCATTTTCTACC
>JASEHX010000085.1:3607-5747 GCA_030018645.1 Candidatus Margulisiibacteriota bacterium
AGGCGACCGCCATTTTACCCGCCTTTGGTGGGCAACCACTCGGCCATCCCTCCATGGCGGAGAGGGTGGGATTCGAACCCACGGTACGTGTTAGCGTACACACGCTTTCCAGGCGTGCTCCTTCAACCACTCGGACACCTCTCCAAAAATGCGCCTAGGGCGATTCGAACGCCCGACCCCTTCCTTCGCAGGGAAGTACTCTATCCAGCTGAGCTATAGGCGCAAAACGTATGCTATAATAACATACGATGATAAAATTTGGAACTGACGGGTGGCGGGTGGTTATCAAGGACTAATTTAAGGAGGAGTTTTTATGGCCAAGAAGAAGAAAGTTATCCTGCCGGCGGAAAATGTCAAAGTCATCATGAACGACGTGGAAATGAACCGCGCCCTGCGCCGCATCGCTTACCAAATCATTGAAACCAACAAGGGCAGTGAAAATGTCCTGCTGGTCGGGATAATGCAAAGAGGCGTTCCTCTGGCTAAACGCATTGCCGAAATCATGGCAGAGCATGAAAAAGAATCTGTTCCAGTGGGTGCTTTAGATGTTTCCCTTTATCGCGACGATATTACCCAAAAGGGCAAATACATTGAAGTTCGGAAATCGGACATGCCGTTTACCGTAACTGGAAAAATAGTTGTATTAGTTGATGACGTTATTTTTGCCGGCCGGACAGCTCGGTCTGCCTTAGACGGATTAAAAGATTACGGCCGCGCGGCAAAAGTCCAGCTGGCGGCGCTGATTGACCGCGGCCACCGCGAGCTTCCCATCCACCCCGATTTTACCGGTAAAATTATTCCCACCGCTAAAAAAGAAAACGTGAAAGTGGAAGTCATGGAAGTGGACGGCGCCGACCGGGTTATCATAAAATAAATGCCAAGCCCCATCTGTGAAGGTTTAAATCCCGAGCAGACCGCCGCCGTAATCTATAAAACCGGACCGCTTTTAATTATCGCCGGAGCAGGTACGGGAAAAACAACGGTAATCATTCGTCGTATCGCCTATCTAATCGAAAAGAAACTGGCTAAACCTTCTGAAATATTAGCGCTGACTTTTACCGATAAAGCGGCCGAGGAAATGGAACTGCGGGTTGATCAGCTTGTCCCTTACGGCTACGTTGACGTCAATATTTCTACCTTTCATGCCTTTGGCGACCAACTCTTGCGTGAGCATGCTATTGATTTGGGCATGCGGCCGGATTATCGGGTATTAACTCTGGCCGAACAGCTGGTTTTTTTGCGCGAGCACCTTTTCGAATTACCGCTCAATTATTTCAAATCTTTAGGCGATCCCACCAAGCATTTGGCAGCGTTGCTTGGGGTAATTAGTCGAGCGCAGGACGAAGGGGCCGCGCCTAAAGCGTACTTGGCTTGGGCAGCCAAAAATAGAAAACATGAAGATTATAAAAAACATCTCGAAATTGCAAAAGTATACGAAAAATATCAGGCGCTAAAGAATGAAAAAAATTTTGTTGATTTTGCGGATCAAGTTGGACTGGCACTGCAATTGATTCAAAAACGGCCGATATTTTTAAAAAAATTAACGGAACGCTATAAATATATTTTAGTTGATGAATTCCAGGATACCAATTATGCACAGATGCAGCTGTTGCTTTTATTAGCTGGTAAAAAAGCCAATTTAACAGTTGTGGGGGATGATGACCAGGCGATCTATAAATTCCGTGGCGCCGCCGTCACCAACATCCTTAACTTTGAAAGGTATTTTAAGAAATGCAAAAAAGTGGTTTTAACCCAAAATTATCGCTCCGGCCAATTAATCCTTAATTCTGCCCGTAAATTAATTGTCCACAACAATCCCGATCGGCTGGAGGTGCGCTCTAGGATCAATAAAAAGTTAGTTTCATGCGCCAAAGCACCTCTAAACCTGCCCGAACATTATCATTTTGATCGAATAAATAGTGAAGCGGATTGGGTTTCTGAAGCGATTAAGAAAAAGCTGGATAAAGGTTATAAATTAACCGATTTTGCCATTTTGGTGCGGGCCAATGCCGATGCCCAGCCTTTTCTGCAGTCGCTTAATATGCAGGGCCTTCCTTACCAATTTTCCGGCGGAAGCGGTTTGTATGTTAGTCCGGCGGTAAAAATGGCCATTGCTTTCCTGCGGGTGATTGGAGATTTT
>JASEHX010000086.1 GCA_030018645.1 Candidatus Margulisiibacteriota bacterium
GATTAAGATTCTTTTGGCTAAGTCCATTTTCCCCTCATTAAAATTTAATGGTACTTATGGTTTTTTGTCCTTTTCCCCTATCTCTTCTTTGACCAATTTCTTTTTTGGGATGCGGCCGGCCATTACTTTTCGGTCTGGTTTATTAAAACTTACTCTTTCCCTTTCCCGGGCGGCTGGAACCCGTTTTTTTACTGCGGTTTCCCGCAAGATATGTTCTATGGACCCCTTTACCATTATGTTATCGCCTTATTGGGGTTCCCTTTGGGGCTCGCGCCGGCTTTTAAATTGATTACGGTTTTAAGCGCTGCCAGCCTGCCGTTTTGCCTCTACTACCTGGCTCGCAAATTTAAATTCTCATCCTCTGAATCCGCCGTTATTGCATTTTTAACTATGCTCCCCATTGCCGGACTGAATTTGGCCTGCGGCGGGACATTCTTTTCGCTTTTTATCGTCGGGCTGGGGACCAATGCCCTAGCTTTGCCTCTTTTTCTAATTTACATTGGCAAGCTAAAGGAAGAAGTTGACCGCATTAAAGAAGGAAAAGCTGCCGACTTTACTCCCGCCGGATACATTTTCTTAACCATTCTTGCTGTCGCCATTGCCTTATCACAGTTTGTAGTAACCTTTGCCACAATCATGGCAGCAGCCATCATTATCCTCAATTCCTTTTCAAAACCAATCTATCTTTTTGCCGCCAAGCATGCCGCCATTGTCTTTTTGATTTGCAGTTTCTTTTACCTGCCCATCGCGGCCTACTCAAAATATATTGAAGATGCCGGGACTATTCTATCAATGGGTTTTTTTCTAACCATTCCCATGCTTCTCTTAATTTTGCTGGGCGGAGTTGCCAGCATCTTAGACAAAGACCCGCGCTTCGATCGGACGTTTTTCATGCTGATTGCCTTTTTTTCTGTCGCCTTATTCCTCGATTTTGGACAGGTCGGCCTGCCCATGCATGCCTACCGTTTTGTCATTTTTTTCCTGCTTTTTGCCATGATGCTGCCGGTCAAGCTGGTCATAAATAATCTTGGCAATTGGAAAATTAAAGGTGTCTTGCTGTTTTGCTTCATTTTTCTGTTAGGCTGGCAGTTTAAAGTCCTGTTGCTGCAAAACCCGCGCACAGAAATAAATTATAATCGCCTATTCTTGTATAACACCTACCGCGATGCCGCCCCTCAATATCCCGCTAATTTTAATTTAGATAAATTAGACGGCCGCGTTCTGCTTTTGGATGCTCCAAACCGTCTCGCTCCCCGCGCCACCGAACATTTGCTGGCCTGGAAAACCAATAATTATTTTTTGATCGGCATGTTTGGGGACAACAAGAATTCGCGTTATCTTTATTCGCTTCCTGCCAAGACGCTTGGTTTGTTTGCCAGCCCCCCTCCCTCCAACCCCACCCAACAAGCCAGCTATTGGTGGCAGGCGCAAAACTTGGGTAAATTACTCAAGCTGTTTCAAATAAATTATATTTTAAGTGAATCGCCGATCCGCAATCCCCGTTTGATCAAGCGCGTACCCGTGCGGCTGGATCGCCCACCCTATTATTTATACCAAATTGGGAATAACAAATCGGCCGAATTGCTGGCTTACAAGCCCTACTGCGCTGAAGATAATTGGCCGGCACTGGTTTATAATTGGTGCCAAAGCCCGGACCCCCGGCTATTGGTAAAGGCCAAATCTTTACCGGACCAAGTTGCCGCCGCAGGTGATCATATCAAAATCGTTGAAGAAAAGATCTCCCCTGCCCGTTTCAAATTTAAAGTTACAGCTAAACAACCCGTTCCCATCTTGGTGCGGGTCTCCTATTTCCCGGGCTGGAGAGCCAGTGTAAATGGGAAGCCGACCAAAATTTACCAAGCTGCCCCCGCGCTAATGTTAATATACGGCCAAGGAGACATTATCTTGGAGTATCGGCCGACCATGGTTAATTACCTGTCTTACTTGATGGTAATAATCGGCCTCGTCTTCTTTATTGTTGATTGGCGCAGTAAACTTAAGTTTTTTATTGCTTGACAAATATTTTAGCCGCGCTCATAATTTTCCCAGACCATGAAAAAAACAGGGGGAGCAAACATGAAATTACACCGGAACCATTTTATTGCCATCGTTGTTGCGGTTGTTGTCATTCTCGGATTAGTCGTCATATTCAACTATAGCTGCGGCCAGTCGCCCAGCGGGGTCGAGACCACCACCACAACTACCAGCACAACGACTACCACCGCTGTACAGGGCGCCACTATTTCTGGGGTAGTAATGGTCCCGGCCTCTTCGGTAGCCGGGGCGTTTCGGGTATCTTCGGTCCGAGCGGCTGAAACTGCCGATGACGGCGTATCTGATACGCCTCTCGGCGGAGCAACGGTAGTTGCGGTAGATCCAGTAACTAACGCACAGCTTTCCGGGTTTTCCGCCACCACTGATGATGATGGCGTTTTTACTGGGACCGCTGCAAATTTGCCGCCCGGTGAAGTACTTTTCCGTGCCACCAAAAGCCGAAACGGCGCCACGGTCATGGTAGAAACTTTGAGCGCCACCAATACGGTTATCTCGGTCAACGCCGGTTCAACGCTAGCTACCACGAGACTGATGGAAGAAGTGCTAAAAAAGACGGCTGATCTGCCCGCTAAAGCTACTTCGCTTTCAGACGCAGAAAAAGAGCAATTGCGTTCCCAAATGGAAGCCATGTTTAGCGGTATTAGGAGCGGGATCGGGGCCATCTCCCCGTCTAACGCGCCCAATTTAGCCGTTTCCGGCTTGAGCGGGCTTTCTGGAGCGGCGCTTCAGCAGCGCTTTAATCAGGCGCTTTCCGGCATCGCCGCGGTAGAATTTACCCCGCCGTCCAACTGGTCACAGCAAACCAGCGGGCTATACGACGCGGCAACCGCATTAGTCAATACTGGCCAGTATTCATCGGGGCTCACTATGCCGACAGATGCTTTTCCAAGTTTTGCGCCCCCGCCCTCCTTCCCCTTCCCGTCAGGCGTTATTTTTGAGGAACCCAGAAATGATGTCAGTTTTGCCAGTTTTGCCGCCACCTACTTTTCAGGGATCAAGAATGAAATGCGCAATCTTTCCGGAGTGACTTTCTACTGTCCCCTGCCCGATATTCTGGCCGGCCTGCTCCCTTCCGGTGCAGTATTCGGGAATGCGTCCTTCGTCGGCAGCGACTGGGCCGGATCGGGCAAACTGCCGCCCAGCGCGATTTTTTCAGGCATCCCTCCTTCTGCATTGCCAAGCGGCATGTATCTGTCGCCAGGATCGGATTTTACGGACATTTCATCCGACCAAAAAATTATTCCCTCTGGCCTAAATTTGGATAGTGGTTTTCTTGTGTCCACCGATTGGCGCTTTGGGGCTGACTACTCTCTGCCGGCAGATATTTCTTTTCAGTCTGGCTATGTCATGCCCAGCGGCATGCGTTTTGAGGCTGGATTTACCTTTCAAAGCGGCATGTTGTTTGATCCTTCATTTGTAATGCCAGCTTCAGGAGTATCTTATGGATCCGGTTTCAATCCTTCTGGAAAAGTAAGCTTTTTCGAATCCGGCTGGCAGCGGCCCTCCGGTTGGACACCCCCCTCTGGCTGGCAAGATCCTTCCGGCTATCAACCTCCTCCCTCGGGGCAATCAACTACTACCACCACTTTCCATTTTACCCCTCCTCCCACCTATCAAGTCACCACCACCACTTATCCTCATTATTAATATTTAACGCGGGTTCTCTTAAAGGGCCCGCGTTGTCTATTTTTTGACATCTGCCTGTCGGATTCTCGACACTTACTGCTATTTTGAGCATGGTTAGCCGCCGGAAAACCTGGTAATAACATTGCTTGTCTTCTTTTGTCGCTAATTTCGCGAATCTTATCTCGTATCACTGATCACGAATCAATGCGAATGAGAGGTCACGAATTTGGTCACAAATTGGTCGAATTAACACAAATTTTGGAAGGGCAAAATGACTGAAATTATTCATAAAGAGTTGAGTTATAAGATTATTGGGATTCTTTACGATGTTTACAACAGTTTGGGGGCCGGCTATCAAGAAAAATACTACCAAAAGGCCATAAAAATTGTTTTTGATAAAGAAAAAATCCCATACCTTGAACAGGTCCGTGCTGACTTAGATGTTAGAGGCATAAATATCGGACGCTATTACATTGATTTTGTAGTTAATCATAAAATCGTCCTTGAACTTAAAGCTACAACCAATTTCTCAAAAAGAGACATACAACAAGTTCTAGGGTATTTGCGAAAAAGCGGCCTTGAGCTTGGAATTTTAGCTAGTTTTGCACCTGGAGGATTGAAATTCAAACGTATATTAAAGGGCAGGACTGAATCAAATAATACTCCTTCCGCTTTCGCGATAAATTCGAAAAATTCGGAGACCAATTCGAGACCTTTCCCATTTGAGAATATTAGTGACTATGATAAGAGATAAAATTAATATAATTCGTGAAGAGTCCTCTAGTAGCACACCAGCCCTGTTAAACGAGATCCTAAATAAAGCCGTTGCTCTTAATGCATCAGACATTCATCTAGAGCCGCGAGAAAACTATTTGCGAACCCGCTTCCGCGTTGATGGTCTCCTCCAAAACGGCCCTTCGATCCATAAAGCCAAATATGCTTCTTTGCTCTCCCGGATTAAAGTGATGGTGAACCTGGATATTGCCGAGAGCCGCCAGCCGCAGGACGGCCGGACCAATATAACCATTGATAAATTGACTTTTGATGTTAGGGTTTCAACTATTCCAACCATTCACGGCGAAAAAGCGGTCCTGCGCTTGCTTAACCGCCAGCATGCCGCGCTGAAAATTGATGAGTTGGGGATGGAGCCGCCCGATTTGGAAATTTATAAAAAGATCATCTCTAAAAAAACCGGAATCGTATTAGTAACCGGCCCTACCGGCTCCGGTAAGACCACAACATTATACGCCACCTTATCTTATCTTAACTCTAAAGAGATAAATATCTCTACTATCGAAGATCCGGTGGAATATCAATTACCAGCCATTAACCAAATCCAAATCAATCCTAAAGCCGGATTAACTTTTGCGCGAGGACTGCGCTCCCTTCTCCGCCAGGACCCAGACATTATCATGGTGGGAGAAATCCGCGACCTGGAAACGGCCAAAATTGCCCTGCAGGCCGCGCTGACCGGTCACCTAGTCTTTTCGACCCTGCACACCAATGATGCTCCGTCCGCCATTGCACGGCTGATGGATATTGGGATTGAGAAATATTTGATTGACGCTTCTGTCCTTGGCGTGGTCGGCCAGCGCTTGGTAAGAAAAAAAACAGACAACGGTTACCAAGGAAGGATTGGGGTTTATGAGGTTATGTGCGGCTGTTCACCCCCGCCAGGGATGCGAACCATGGCACAAAATGGGCAGTTAAAAGTTGAACAGGGATTGACAACCAGGGAAGAGTTAGCTCGAGTGCTCTACTTAGACACCCCCATGTGAGACAACAAAGAAATAGCCAGGGCTTTAATGTGTTGGAACAACGATTTCATGACATTAGTTTCAATTAAAGCTAAACAGCGCGGGCATTTTTCGCAAATTTTAAACTGCATCTTCTGTGTATTGCACACCGCATCCGGATAATATATGCATTTCCTATACCCGCCCTTGGGAGCTTTTAACTCCTGCGCGCTGATTAATTTTTCGGCCTCTTCGATTTTATTAATTTGCATAATTATCCTTATCCCTCACCCGCTAACGATCAAAACTCCCCCCTCTCCCAGTGGG
>JASEHX010000087.1 GCA_030018645.1 Candidatus Margulisiibacteriota bacterium
GAGACAAGAGGGGGTAAAAAAAAGCGAAGGTTAACTAACCAAGTGAAGCCAAATGTTCATCTACCCAGGAAAAATCAGGTGGAGTTGGACGCTCTTCCGATACACAACTTTGCACTGCTTTCTCTTTTGCCAGTAAAGCTACCCGGCGGCACTCGGCCGGATCGGCAATTTCCCGGGCAATTGAAATTGTCAGCTCGCGGAAGATTTGAGGTCCCTCACCTTCCGGCTGGGCATCGCAAATGATCAATAAATTAGCCAGCACCGGAACATTGACCGCCCAAAGATTATCTTTGAACCAGCGGACATGCTCTAGGGCTTCATCATAGTGCTCCAGGCAGAGTAAAGGAACAATGATCAATGTGCGTGCGTGGGCTGAAAAAGGATATTGATTCACAAATTGCTGGCATAGATCTTTGGCATGCATAAATAGAGCGGCGTTTCTTTCGGCAGAGGCCTGCTCCTCAACAGCCGAAATCCAACTGGTCCGGGCATCAATGGCAAAATATTCCAAATCAAAATCAGTAGATAATAAATCAACGGCTTCTTGATATAAGGGCCCCGCTTCCTGCCATTTACCTTCCTGGACTAAGATATCCGCGGCTAGTTTCTTGCACCGGCCGGCCACATCGGAAGTAACCCCCTTCTTGTCGCCGGTTAATGCTGCCTCAACCTGGGCCAATAATTTTTTGGCTTCCCCTATTTTATCCTGTTGGATAAGAATGATTACTTGCGTCAAGAGGAAGGTCGGCAATGCGGCGATCCGACTGGCCGCCGTGACCATCTCCATGGCTTGGTCCAACTTCCCTTGGTGGCTCTCGGCTTCGGCCGCAAATTGGAAATAAAAAGGCAAACGCCCGGAGGTAAGAGCGACCCGCCTATTTAACAATGCTCCCTCGGCGCCAATGCCTAAAGTACCGCCTAAACCAGATAAGGGGTTCATGGCTGAAACTTCCCTCAAGGCCTTTATTGTTCTGCCTATGACAGACAACACCTCCCCAAAATTGCCGGTTTTCATATGGAGAATGGCAATCCCTTCTACTGCCATAGAGAAAAGAGGATTAATTTTTAGCACCTCCTCAAACATAGCAATGGCCTTATCCTGCCGGCGGCAGAAAGCATACAGGCGTCCCATATTAACTTGTGCACCCATCCAATCTTCCCCGATATAGGTTAAATCTGTCCTCGCTTGCACTTGAGTGTGGCGTTTTTTCAGCTCGGCAAAGGCCTCTTCAGCAGAGGCTGCTTTTGCGGTAAAATCATCCATCTGTCTGCGTTTAAAAAAGAAATCGGCTTGACGGATAACGGCTGTCAATCACCACCGGCCCATTTTTAGCGCAAAGCTTGGCGCCGTCAATTAATAATTGCTGAAAATCAGAACCCGGCACAGCTTCTAACCGGGTTGTCAATCCATCTACCGGATCAGCAACCGCAATTATTGGCTTGGGCGCCGCTGCCCTGGCGGCTTTTTGGGCTTCCCGGGCGGCTTTAGCCTGGTCTTTTAAAAATTGGCTAATTTCAGTCGCCACCGGCCTGGAAATAAGCTTTTGATTTTGAAGTGCTTTTACGATTTTTTCGCCCGCATCCCTTCCCCCTTCCTCAAAGGCCTTATCGGCCGCAAAGAAGGCACACAGGGCAACTGCTTCTTTGCCGAAATCTTTCTCCACCGCTTCAATTACTTGGGTTAACTCTCGGACAATATCGGCTAAGGCAGTACTTTGTGCCATAGCCGCGCTGTTTTATTCGCGAGGCAGGATTCCCTTCACCCAACCGATAAATCTTTCGGCATGTTTTGCTACATCTTCTGCGTCAGACCGAGTAAATAATTTCCCTTCATATTCAACCAAATTTTTCTTGGCCAGCAATCTCCTAAGGTGGCTTAACGCCTCCTTGACGCCTTCATAGTCAACTAAAGAAAGCGTGAGATTAACTGCATCTTGGTGGTCTTTGCTGACACTGCGAATCCCATGAAAAAAGACAAGGACCGCATCATTGGCTGAAATAGCGGCATGGACAGCCGATAATCCCGCCGAACTCCATAATTCTTGGTCCAAAGCATTTTGCATAGATTGGAAAAACTCAAGTGCCTTTTTATAATAATTAACGTATTGCGATTTATTAACTTCAACGGTTGGCATTTTCTTATGCATAAATTGTTTCAATAAAGGCCTTCCCGTAAATTATTTTACCCTTTTTGACAATACTTTTAACAAATTTATCATTTTTTTGATATTTTAAACGGAATTGGCTTGCCTTTAATAACACTGGGGATAATAAGTTGCCGAATTTTTTGGAAACCAATAAACTAATTTCGTCAATTTTTTCATCGATTGTTGACAAATTTACCCTTTCTTTTATGATTATCAGTAAATCAATATCGCTGTCCGGCCGTTCGCCGCCTTCAGCCATACTGCCGAAAAGGATTATAGAATCAATATCATTTTTCAATGCCCGAATAAGCAGCTGCGTCATGTGATTCTGGAGTTTATCTTCAAAAGCAAAAAGGGGCCGCAATGCATCGGAAACAAATAGATTTTCCTCATTAAGTTTATATAATTTCGCGCTCCCCACCCTACGCATTCTTACAATTCCTTGCTTCCATAGCTCCATAAGGGCGGAATGAGTTATGCGCTGCGCCAAGCCGACCGCCCTAGCCAATTCGCGGCCGGCCATTTCGGCGTTTGTCTTTACTAAAAACCTGATTAGTTTTACTTTTGATTGTTGTCCAAGCAAATCATCCAGCGGCTGATTAAATCGCATTTTATTCCCTTTCAGCATTGGCTACTTTTGTAGCCAATTGGCTACTTTTGTAGCCATCATAACTCGCGAACAGATGGATGTCAAACACTTTTTCCATTGCGGGCCAAAAGGGCTTTTTCGATGCCTATCAGTTCTTCCTTGGTATTGACCCCTAAGATTTCCTGATAATCCTCAACTTTATAGGCAAAGATCGGCAGTCCCTTGCGGCGCAGTATTTCCAAAGTATCCGTCAAATAATATTCGTGCTGGGCGTTTTCTGATCTTACTTCGGCCAGGGCGGCAAAGAGCGCCTCTTTGTCAAAACAGAAAGTGCCGCTGTTGATCTCACGAATGCGCAATTCCTCCGGCGCCGCATCTTTTTTTTCGACAATTCTTAATACCTCGCCGTTTTCACCACGCACAACCCTCCCATAATTACCGGCATCCGGCAGTTCAGCTGTTAGGTCGGTGGCGGTGGCTCTCTTTGCTTGATGGAATTTTAACAGTTCGGTAAGTGTTTTTTCGGATAATAACGGCACATCACCGGCTAAAATTAAGACCGTTCCCTTGAAATCCTCTAGATAGGGTTTAACTTGCATGACCGCGTGCCCGGTGCCTAGTTGCTCTTCCTGCATCACAAATTCCAACGGCCAATCTTTATAATAATTCATGATCAGGTCGCGCATGTGGCCAACCACCAGGAAAGTTTTTTGGGGATGGAATTTTTTAACCGTTTCCAAGACGTATGTGAGCATGGGCTCGCCTAAAACTTCGTGGAAGACCTTGGGCAGGTCTGATCGCATGCGCGTGCCCTTCCCCGCCGCCAAAATTATCACCGCTAAATTGTCCATAAATTGCAATTATAAAACAGAAGCGCTACAATAGCAATCAAGTTGAAAAGGGAAGAAATTATTGCCAAGTTAAAAAAGACGCTTGACCAGGAGCGTTTTCAGCATAGCTTGCGGGTAGAAAAAACCGCTCTCCAATTAGCCAAAAAATACCGCGTTTCTTCAGCCAAAACCAGCCTTGCCGCCCTCCTGCACGACTGCGCCCGCCGCTTTTCTCGGCCTCAAATGTTAAGACAAGCCAGGAGGCGCAAAATAAAGATTGGGCCAATTCAACAAGAGGAGCCAAAGCTTTTGCATGCTGAACTTTCGGCCATGCTTGCCAGTTCAGAGTTTGGAGTGGGGAGTGCGGAGATACTTAGCGCCATTAAAAAGCATACCACCGGATCACCCAAGATGACCAAATTGGAAAAAATCATTTACCTGGCCGATCACATCGAAGAAGGACGCAATTTCAAAGGCGTCAAAGCCTTGCGCCGCCTGGCTTTCAGCGGCCTTGATAAAGCCGTCTTGGAATCGGCCTCCAATATGTTAAAATATTTACTGGATGCGGGACTTCCTATTTATTACGGCACCCTGAAGACCCGCAATTACTATCTGCTGAAATAAATGAAAAAAACTTTTACCATCACGGTAATTATCATCCTATTATTTACCGTGCTGTTTGGCTTCTTTGTCGGCATTGCCACCCGCCTGGCATTATTTGATATTTTTATCAGTTTAACTCCGACTAAGTCCCTGCTGGAAAAAACCAATATCCTGGTTTTAGGAGTTGACCACGCTTTTGGCAGCCGGTCGGACACCATTATGGTCCTGCATATTGACCCTGAAGCCAAAAAAGCGGCGCTTATTTCCATCCCGCGCGACACCTTGGTGGTTTTACCCGGGCGGGGATTGGATAAAGTTAACCACGCGTTTGCCTACGGGGGAGTGGAACTGTCGAAAAGCACGGTTGAACAATTTTTAGGGATTGAAATCCCTTATTATGTGGTAATCAACCTATCCGGCATCATCAAGATTATTGATGACCTGGGAGGGATAACAGTTAACGTTGAACATCGGATGTATTATGTGGACTATGCCGGCGATTTGAACATTGACCTCCAGCCAGGGGTGCAAAAGCTGAATGGGCGGCAGGCAATGGGTTACTTGCGCTACCGCCGCGACGGGGGTGACTTTAAGCGCATTTCGCGCCAGCAGGATTTTTTGGCCGCCTTGTCCAAGGAAATGATGAAGCGGGAAAACATTTTGCGCTCGCCGCAGTTGTTTTTGACTTTCCTTTCCTATATTTACACCAATATGGATTCGCGGCAAATCTTGGGATTGAGCTTGGCTGTACGGTCAGCGCAGGAAACCGGCCAGATCAAAATGACCACCGTTCCTGGTTCGGACATGATGGTTAACGGCGCCTATTATTTGAAGCCCAATACCGAACGTTTGCAGGAAATAGTCCAGCAATACTTTTTGGAGGGGAAAAAAGATCAAAACCCATAAGACAAAACCTCTCCCTCTGCAAGATTTAGTGGATATCATTGTCAATTCGGCCGAAGCCAAAAAAGCTCTGGGCCTGAAAAGCTTTGATGTCCGCAAGACTTCAAAATTGGTGGACTTTGTGGTAATATGTAGCGGTGATTCTACTCCCCACCTGGCCGCTATCGAAAAAGAAATTGATAAAAATTTAAAAAATGTTAGTATAAAGGGTTTGCGCTGGGAGGGGACGGCGGTTTCCGGTTGGGTCCTGCTTGATCTTGGCAATATTATCGTTCACGTCATGCGGTCAGTCGAGCGGGAATACTATCAATTGGAAGAGTTGTGGGAAGATAAGGCGATAGTTTACCATTACTAATAATGACAAATGACCAATTAAAAATGACAAATGAAGGTATTATCCATATTATTCCATAATTTGAAATTTGTCATTTGACATTTGTCATTACCGCCGAAGGCGGTCGTGGGGCTGTAGCTCAGCTGGGAGAGCGCTTGAATGGCATTCAAGAGGTCAGGGGTTCGATCCCCCTCAGCTCCAATTTAACAAGAAAGGGGATAAGAAGAAATGGCAAAAGGAAAGAGCGCGAGTAAAAAGTACGTGTACAAGTTTGGGGGAGGAAAGGCCGACGGGAAGGCGGAC
>JASEHX010000007.1 GCA_030018645.1 Candidatus Margulisiibacteriota bacterium
CGAGGTAGTAGTAACGGTTGTTGTTGCCGTAACCGTAGTAGAAGCAGACGAGGAAATCACCTGCCCACAGCCGGCGGAAAGTAAACAGTAACCGGCAACCAGTAACCAGAAGAGAATCGAAAAAGCCGTCACCCACTTGCGCAAGCGGATGAGGGATACCGGCTTTACTCTTTTTATCATTTTCATCTTCCAAACCATTTTTCCCTTTCCTTAAGACTACACCAACTCAATCCTTTTGTCAAATTCCTGTCTTCCGCGTTGGGACACCCAAATCGTGCGGAAGTCAAGAAGTGGGTGAGGGATTATGGCGTTTAGTTAAGTACAATCACTTTGCCCCTTGCCAGGGCTCTGCCGTCAGCCACTACTTGATAAATATATACTCCTCCCGCTGCTGACGATCCAAACAGACTGCGTCCGTTCCATGAAGGATTATTGACGCCGGCTTTCCCGCCGTTTTCCCCGGCGCTGTACTGCCCCTGCCAGATTAAAGTTCCGGTAATATCAAATAAATAAATTCGGGTATCAAAATTGCCGGCCAGGGTATAGTTAAAAGTTGTCTCGGTGGTTGCACTGCGGTTAAATGGATTGGGAGCGGAGTAAGTCAGCGGGTAACCGGGTTGAGGAAGCGCCTCTTTTGTCGGAGCAATTGACCCCTGAACAGTAATACTTATGCTCTCACTGCTGACCGCCCCTGCCCGATCGTACACTGTCAACCGCAAACTGTACCCTCCGCTCAATCCTTCCGTTTCCCAGATCCCCAGAACCCCCGCTTCAACCGTGGAGTTTCCAGTCGAAATGGTTTGGTAGCTGACACTGCCGTCTTTTATATACTGCAGGGTGAAATAATCCAGATAACGGTCATTGGCCGTCCCCAGCACCGTAACATCATTGCTGATCGCTGCTCCGTTAATGGGATAAGTAATCCTGGCCTCCGGAGTAGTATTGTCAAGGAAAACAGTTATCGCTGTTTCCGAGCTGATGGAATCGGCGGCATACGCTTTTAACCTTATAGACGCGCTCCCGTTTAGTTCAGTTGTATCCCAAGCGCCTAAAAGGCCGGTTTCTACTGAAGTGGTGCTGGTCTCAATGGTTGAAGAAAAAACGCCGCCAACATAGCCCTCAAGCAGATATTGGCTAAAATTAACCCCGTTGGCTGTCCCGTAAATGTTGACCATTCTCGAAATATAACTCCCGCTTTCCGGAGAAGTAATGTTAGCCGAAACGCCGGCCACTGCCATATAAGCATTGATGCGCCCTGTCCCCAGCCGTCCTTCGTAGCCCGGATTTAAGGCGTCAATATTATCCGCCGTTGTTTTAATTCTTTGCGCAATGGCTTCATTGGTTAAAGTTGGATAAACCGATTTGATTAAACTGGATAATCCGGCTACAAAGGGGCAAGCTAGTGATGTCCCGCTCATATTGGCATAACTGCTGTTTTTGCTGATTGAAATAATCCCTGTCCCCGCCGCCGCCACATCCACCCAGGCGCCGTAATTGGAGGCCTGGGCAGCATTCCAAACTGAACGTTTATCAGTTGAATCGACTGCCGCGACTGCGATAACGGTTGAATAATAAGCCGGATAAGAGGGATTGCTGGTGTTGTCATTTCCCGCCGCCGCTACCAAAACAATTCCCGCGTTATAGGCCTCCTGCAGGCGCTGCTGCAAGTCCGAATCGGCCGAATATTGCCCAAAGCTCATATTGATCGCTTCCACCGAATGGGCCGTGGCCCATACCAATCCTTCTAAGATGTCCGCCATTGACCCATTGCCGTTGGCATCCAGGACTTTAATCGGCAAAATAGTTGCCCGCCAATCAACTCCGGCTACCCCTTCCCCATTATTGGTTGCCGCCGCGATTACACTGGATACCGCTGATCCATGCGCACTGGCGTGGTCATCCCACGGGTCATCATCGTGGTTAACATAATCTTTGCCATTAGTGAGATCCACCTTCCCGGTAAAATCGGGGTGGGTATAATTGATGCCGGTATCCAGGACGGCGATTTCGGTCGCGGCCTCGCCGGTAGAACGGTCCCAAGCTTTGGCGGCCTGGATATTGATCAACCCGTACTGGCTGGCGTAATAAGGATCGTTGGGAGTAGTATCGAAGGCCTTTACTTTGCTAATGGCTCGTGCCGAAATAACATTATTGTCTTTCTTGTAATCGTTTGCGACGTCATCCGGCCGCTCGGTTTCCGGGAAGGTCAAGACAAATTGGTTGTCCAGCTGCGTCCAATCCGGGCGGATTGCCAACGTATCAACATATAATTTGCGCATGCGCTTAACTTTTCGGCGGGTATTTAGGGCTTTGATCGAATCCTTTTTAATGGTGAAGGCGCCGATATCGGCGGCGCTAATCCCGCGCGGGGTTTCAATGACGCCCGGCTTAAAACGAACCATTATTTGGCCGGGGACGGTTTCGGCAAAGACCAAAGACCCAAGACCAACAACCAAGAAGAACAAAACAAAAACCCTCACCCACCAGGATAAGGACTCCCCCCTCTCCCACTGGGAGAGGGGAGGAATGTTTAGCGATAGCGGGGTGAGGGCTTTTAGCGTCATGTATTGAAGTATAACATGAAGAAGGAGTATAATAAAAGTATGCAGAAAAATTTGGCAGAGCGCGGCAAAAAAGTGGTTTCCCCGGTTTTAGGGCGCTATTTCCCCGAATTTGAAATTGAGAAAAGCAAAGGCTGCCATCTTTTTGGGACAGATGGAAAGAAATATCTCGATTTTTCTTCGGGTATTGCCGCTTGTTCCACTGGTTATGCCCACCCGAAAATAGTTGCCGCCGCCGCTAAACAATTAAGAAAACTCATTCATATTTGCATCGGTATTGCCAATTACGAACCCTATATTGTCCTGGCGGAAAAACTAAGTAAAGTTGTGCCGATTAAAAGTGCTCAGTTTTTTTTCTGCCAAAGCGGGTCTGAAGCGGTTGAGGCCGCCATTAAACTGGCCAAATACGCGCAAAAGAAACCGGGGATTGTCGCTTTGCGCGGCGCTTTCCATGGGCGAACGCTGGGAGCGCTTTCCGTCACCACTTCCAAAATGAAATACCGCGATGGTTACGAACCGCTCCTGCCGGAAGTATATATTGTTGAACCTGTCTTGGACGAAATCGAAAAAATATTTGCCAGCAAGTCTATCGCCGCTATCATTATTGAATTAATTTTTGGCGAAGGCGGCTATATTACTTTACATCAAGAATTTGTACAAAAGCTCCGCGTCCTCTGCGGCCAATATAACGTATTGCTGATCGTTGACGAAGTCCAAACCGGCTTCGGCCGAAGCGGCAAATGGTTTGCCTGCGAGCATTATAACTTGGTCCCCGCTATCTTATGCCTGGCCAAGGGAATGGCTTCCGGCTTTCCGCTGGGCGGAATTGCCGCAGGAGCTGAATTGATGACTAAGTGGCCGCCGGGCGCGCATGGCTCTACCTTCGGCGGAAACCCGGTCTGCTGTGCCGCTGGAATTGCTACCGTGGAAGTGATTCAAAAAGAAAAATTAGTCCAAAACTCGGTTAAACTCGGGGCTTATTTAAAGAAGAAGCTCTCCGCACTCCAAACTAAGTACTCCCAACTTATCAAGGAGGTCCGCGGCAAAGGTCTTATGCTTGGCGTTGACTTCCAAGATGCCGACAAAGTAAAAAAGATCATGAATTATTGCTTGGCGCACGGATTAGTATTAATTTCCACCGGCGGCGACGGGACGGTCATTCGCTTCATCCCCCCGCTGATCGTGACCAAAAAACAAATTGATGCCGGGTTGAAAATATTCGAAGCTGCCTTAAACAATGCCCAATTACATTGATTTAAATGAATCCTTAGTTATCGCCGCTCAAAAAAATGAGCCGCCTTTTATCCTTCTTCTCGACGGTATCGAAGACCCCCACAATTTTGGCGCCATCTTGCGCACGGCCGAAGCTGCCGGCGTCCACACCGTGGTCATCCGCAAGGCCCGCCAGGTGCCGGTGACCGAAACGGTGGCCAAAGTTTCTACCGGCGCCTGTGATCTTGTTCCCATTTGCCGCGTGCCCAACATCGCCGAAGCTGTCTCGTGGCTAAAAAAACAAGAAATAGTCGTGATAGGAGTTGAAATCGGCGGAAGCAAAGTATATAATAAAGTCGATTATAAGGCGCCTGTCGCCCTGGTCATTGGCAGTGAAGGAAAAGGGATAGCGCGGCTGGTAAAAGAAAGGTGCAGTGAAATTGTCAGCATCCCTATGCAAGGAAAGATCAATTCGCTCAATGCTTCAGTGGCGGCCGGGATTGTGCTTTTTGAAGTCCTGCGACAGCGGACTTAATCTTTTTGATCGAGGAGGTGAAAAAAGATGGCAGAAAAAGTAATGAAATGCGGAATTAAGAAACAAGGCGGGTATCTTTATTTCATCGATAAGCAAGGCGACATTTCCCGCGCCAAGATGGCTCGCGGCCGCAAGAAAGCAAAAAAGGGGAAAAGATAAATTTAATTCGGTTGCGGTTAAGACGCCAAATGGGCCATAACCGCAACCGTTTTGTTTTGCGGAGGAGTAGCGAAGTGGCTAAACGCGCCTGACTGTAAATCAGGTCCCTTATGGGTTCGGTGGTTCAAATCCACCCTCCTCCAAATCTAAACCCTAACCTGCCCTTTACCTTCAACCAAATATTTATACGAAGTCAATTCATTGAGCCCCAGCGGACCTCTGGCGTGTAATTTTTGGGTAGAAATGCCAATCTCGGCTCCAAAGCCAAATTCATAGCCATCGGTAAAACGAGTAGAAGCATTAACATACACCGCCGCGGCATCTATTTCGGCTTGGAATTTTTCAGCTGCCTTCCTATCTTTGGTAATTATCGTTTCTGAATGTTTGGTGCTGTATTTATTAATATGCGCAATGGCTTCTTCAATGCCGGAAACGACTTTGATGGCCAAAACCAACGCTAGATACTCTGTTTTCCAATCATCTTCGGTCGCTAATTGAATCGACGGCAAAATCGTTCGCGTTTTTTCACAGCCGCGCAGTTCAACTTTAGCGCTGTCGAGTTTTTCTTTAATCCTAGGCAAAAACTTGGCCGCAATCGCTTCGTCCACCAATAATGTTTCAATTGCGTTGCAAACTGATGGCCGGCTAACCTTAGCATTATAAACAATCTCGACCGCCATTTTAAGATCGGCGGTCTTTTCGACATAAGCGTGACAGTTTCCCTCCCCGGTTTCAATCGTAGGAACTTTTGCTTTTTCAACCACCGCTTTAATTAAGCTTTTCCCTCCTCGCGGGATAAGGACGTCCAGATATTCCCTCGCCGCCATCAGCTCTTCAACGGTTTCCCGGCTGGTGTCTTCAATTAATTGAATCGCTCCTTTGGGGATACCCGCCGCATAAGCCGCTTCGCTGATTACTATAGCAAGTGCAATATTAGAATTAATAGCATCCGTTCCGCCGCGCAATATTATAGAGTTCCCTGCCTTTAGAGATAGTGACACAGAATCAACGGTTACGTTTGGTCTAGCCTCGTAAATTATCCCAATGGCACCCAGCGGCACACGTACTTTTTTGATTTTTAATCCGTTCGGCCTTTTCCATTCGGCCAGAACTTCACCCACCGGATCGGGCAAAGATTTAACCATTTTTAGCCCTTCAATCATCCCGTCAATGCGCTGGTCGTTAAGCATTAAGCGGTCAAGCAGCGCTTGAGATAAGCCCTTCTTTTGCCCTTCCTCCAGATCAACGGCATTCGCTGACAAAATTGTTTTTCGGTTTTCATCAAGAGCTTTTGCCATCGCTTCCAAGGCAGTATTTTTAATCTGGGCGGACAATGTCCCCAGCTTTACCGCGGCACTTTTCAACTTTTTAACTTTTTCACTTACTTCTGTCTCTATCACGATGAATTATTATAACATATCCCCTCTCCCCCTGCTCGCCCCGATGAGCGAAGCGACATCGGGGGGAGAGGGAGGTATTTTTAGGGATAGAGGATGAGGGTTCAAATCGGATCAATGTCGACGACAATTTTAACTTCCCTGGGGCTAAAGACTTTTTCAACAGCTTCCAGCGTTTTCCTCCGCATTTCATCAATGTCCTGGCCTTTTAATAAAATATGATAGCGCCATTTTCCGCGCACTTTGGCCACCGCCGCCGGCGCCGGCCCTAATATTTGACCTTGCACGTTGCGAGATAATACACCCTTGAGATCGCTGGCAATCTTAAACGTATCACTATCATCCTTCCCGCTTAGTATTAGGTTAATTAATTTAGAAAACGGCGGATAGCCCAATTCACGGCGCTCTTGAATTTCTTTTTCATAAAATGCTTCGTAATTTTGGGTTACTGCCGCCTTTATCGCATAATTAGCGGGATCATAAGTTTGGATGATAACTTTTCCCGGCAGATGATGCCGACCGGCTCTTCCCGCCACTTGGGTTAATAATTGGAAAGTCCTTTCCGCCGCCCTAAAGTCGGGGATTTTTAAAGCCGTGTCCGCCGAAATCACTCCAATCAAAGTAACGTTGGCCACATCTAATCCTTTGGTTACCATTTGGGTGCCAATTAAAACATTGGCTTTGCCTTCTGCAAAAGCCGCAAAAAAGACGTCATGTGACCCTCGTTTTGCGGTTGCGTCCCTATCCCAGCGCAAGATTTTGGCTTGCGGAAAAACGTCGGCTGTTTCTTTTTCAATCCTTTGCGTCCCGGTCCCGATAAATTTTATATTTGATCCGCGGCAATTGGAGCAGATTATTTTTGCCTCACAAGAAAAGCCGCAATGAGTACAGCGCAGTAACTTTTTGCTGGTATCATAATTTAGCGATACCGCACAGCGCGGGCATTGAATGGTTTGGCCGCAGTCCTGGCAGATTAAAAAAGTAAAATAGCCGAGTCGATTGATAAAGAGTATCGCCTGCTCGCCTTTGGACAAAGTGTCATACAACTCCTCCCGCAGTTTGGCCGATAAAAGATAGCTTTTATCCTGCCGCATATCGACGATTTCTACCGGAGGTAAAGGACGATTATCAATTCTTTCGGGCAAAACTAACAGCTGGTATTCCCCGGTTTTTGCTTTATAATAACTTTCAATTGAAGGAGTAGCTGTTCCCAACACCACCACAGCATGATGTAGTTTAGCCAATTGGATAGCAGCTTCACGGGCATGGTAGCGCGGGCTTTGCTCCGACTTATAAGTAGTTTCAAATTCCTCGTCCACCACAATTAAACCCAGATTATCAATCGGAGCAAAAATTGAAAGGCGCGTGCCAACGACAATGCGCGCTTCCCCGTTTTTAATCCTTTGCCCGGCTTCACGACGCTGCTTTAAGGTAAGATCGCTGTGGAGCACCGCGACAATATCGCCGAATCTATCTTTGAAGCGCTCAACAATCTGCGGCGCCAAGGAAATTTCCGGCACTAAAATAAGGGCGCTTCTCCCCATTCCCAGCACTTTGGCCGCCGCCTGCAAATAGACTTCGGTCTTGCCCGAGCCGGTTATCCCATGCAACAGAAAAACTTCCGACTGTTTTGTTTCGATAGCTTTTGTAATCTTTTCCAAAACTTTTTGCTGATCTGGCGTTAGCACCCTCACCCGCTCGCCTTTAACATTCCCCCCCTCTCCCTTTGGGAGAGGGGGCAGAGTTTTAGTATTAGCGGGTGAGGGCAATATTAATTTAAGTGCCGTCCCCAAAAACGCACAGTAGTATTCAGCCATCCATTTGACTAATCCGGCTTGTTTCTCATTAAACAGCGGCTGTTCTCCAATTATTTCGTAGATTTCTTTCACATCGGGCACATCGGCTTTTTCCACAAAACCGACGACATAACCTTCTTCTTTGCGTTTGCCAAAGGGGACCAAAACCTTATGGCCAACTTGGGGTTGTAATTCGGCAGGAATTGAATAGTGGTAGATTTTATCGGTAAACTTGGAAGCTTTGGCAAGGACTACTTCAGCAAACATTTGCCAAGCGCGCCTTCAAACTGCCAGCAGCCATTTCCATAAAGGCTGGATTTTAATTGTTTTACCATTTATTGTTTCAACTGTTTCTTGGTCTTCTGTAATGATCAGGGCATTATTGCATTTTAATTTTTCCATAGCTAAAAAAAGGGATCGGAATTCGCGGCCCTTTGTTTGCGGATAGTTGTTTAAATCCCATGATACCTGGATGAGTTCTTTTACCCCTTCTATATCTTTGACAACAAAATCAACTTCGCGATGATGCGTGTCTTTCCAGAAAAAGAGCTCAAGGCCTGGATCTAAAACCTTTCTTTTCATGAGCTCCCGGAAAACAATATTTTCCGCCAGCCGGCCAAGATTTTCGCTAAAGCGGAAGCCAACCGCGTTAGCCAGCCCGGTGTCAATGGAATAGACTTTGCGTGGGCTTTTTTCTTGTTCCTTGACTTTGAAAGAAAATCGCTTAAGAAATGAAATTAGAAAAGCAGTGTCAAGATAACCGGCAAATTTTTCAGCTGTGCCGGTAGTAATCCCCAGAAACCTGGCCGAGGAAGAATGGGTTACCATGGAAGCCGATTGGCTTAAAAGAAAACGGGCCAGCGATAAAAGCGATTCCCCTTTACGGATATGGTACCTTCTTATCAGGTCTTTGTTTATTATATCGTCAAAATAAGCCAGTAAAATTTCTTTTTTCTGGAGGGATAAAGTTACTTCAGGATATCCCCCTTCTTCCAGATAGCGCCGAAAGAAGTTTTTGATGGCGATCTCATTGCGCGCCGCATCATTTTCATCGACAATGGTAAGGCCATTGAATGCCATAAATTCAGAAAAAGAAAGCAAAAAAACATTTAAATCTATATGCTGTCCGGAGAGCAGGGTTGCCAGCTCCTTACTTAGCAATTTGGCGTTTGAGCCGGAAATGACCAAATGGGCTTTATCCAGATCATGCATTGTCCGTACCCATTTTTCCCATCCTTCAACTTCCTGGATTTCATCGAGTAAAAGATAGGGCTTATCCTGCGGGCCTTTAAATTCAAGGTATAATTTGTACACTTCTTCCAGCCCCTTAGCATCTATGACTGGCAGGCGGGGATCTTCAAAATTGATGGTCAGGATTTGATTCCTGGGAGTTCCACTTTCAATTAACCGCTTGGCAAACTGCCGAAGGATATATGATTTCCCGCTGCGACGCGGACCGGTAACTACCACTACCTGACTGGTCTGCACCAATTCGCCTAGGCGCTTTGTGTATTTCTTGCGAGAAATCCCTGTATTTAGGTCTTTTTCCCAGAAATTCCAATCCTTTAACGCTTCAAATAGCTCATTTTTATTTGTCATAGATAATATAATGAACAAGATTTACACATTTTATTCATTAATAAGATAATATCAGATAGAATTTAATTAGTCAAGTTAATCCGGTTTCTCAGCAAACATGCAAGCAATATATTATCACACTTGCACCGGGTAGCGCTCTCCAATCGTATACCTTCCGAGCTGGCCATCGCTGTTATATCCCTATCGACCAACAATCTTGCTTATGATAATTTGAGCAGCTTTTTCTTTAGTAATCTTGTTGTATTTTACTGCCTCCCCGCTCCGCTTTACAATCGAAAATTGGATATTGTCGCTACCAAACGTCTCTGGGCCGTTAGCCACGATCATATCCAGCTCTTTTTCTTTTAACTTTTGCTTTGCATTCTTAATTAAATTTTCGGTTTCAAGCGCAAATCCGACATGGATTTTGCCTTTGCGGTCCTTGCGCCGCGCAAGCGTTCTAAGAATGTCTTCGGTCGGTGATAATTTTAGCATTAATTTTTTATTGCTTTTCTTAATTTTAGTTGTAAGTCGTAAGTCGTAAGTTGTAGGCGACGAAGTCGCCGTGTTAACTGTGTAATCCCCCACTGCCGCCGCCATTATTACCACATCTGCCTTAGAATAATTTTGCAAAACGGCATCCAGCATTTCGGCGGCTGATTCAACTCTAACCACTTTAACATCCAAAGGCACAGACAAATTTGTAGGGGCCGTAATTAAAGTGACTTCTGCTCCTCGTTCCCGGGCCGCTTCGGCAATCGCATATCCCATTTTCCCGGAAGACCGATTGGAAATATAGCGCACCGGATCAATCGCTTCTGTGGTCCCGCCCGCCGTTACCAGTACCTGCTTGCCTTTTAAGTCCTGTTTAACGCCCAACAATCCAACAATTTTTTCTATTATTTCTTCCGGCTCTGCCATGCGCCCAATATCTTCTACCCCACAAGCTAACATTCCTTCGCACGGGCCAATGAATTTAAAGTTTAATTTTTTAAGCTTTTCCACATTTTCTTTAACAATTTGATTTTCCCACATGTTGGGATTCATGGCGGGAGCAATTATTTTGGGGGCTTTTGAGGCCATAACAATGGTAGTCAATGCATCGTCGGCGATCCCGCCGGTAATTTTACCGATCATATTGGCGGTGCAAGGAGCAATTAAAATAAGGTCAGCTTTGTCGGCAATCGCAATGTGCAGTACAGGGAGGGAGGAAAGGCCTGGATCAAAAAGATTGGTAATAACTGGATTTCCAGATAATGTTCGGAAAGTCAGCGGAGTTACTAATTCGGCCGCTTCCCGGGTCATGACTACCCAAACGTCAGCTCCTAATTTAACTAAGCGTGAAACGATCTCGCAGGTCTTGTAAGCCGCAATACCGCCTGTCACCCCAACAACAATGGTTTTATTGTTTAGCAGACTTCTTCTTTTCCTTTGCCGTCTTCTTCCCCTTGGTTTCCTTGGCTAATCGCTCGAGAACCGAAGGCCGGGCTTCTTTTTCTCCCTCGGTGGCCAATAGTTCTTGGGCTTTTTTGCTGGCGGCGGTAGTCATTTTGATGCGAAATTTTTCGGCCGCAATTTCGCGTAAAGCGGTAATTACCGGGTTGTTGGGGTCAAAATCATTGACGTAAGGCAAGGATCCATCTACTATTTGCTTGGCCCGTCCAGCAGCCGCATTGACCAGTAAAAATTTATTTTTGGCTTTAATTAATAAATCTTCAATATCTATTTTGCTCAATTGAGTAATGTCCTTTCTTTTTCAACATTAATGATCGCTGATATTTTATCAGCGGCCGATTCTACTTTATCGTTTACCACGATATAATCGTATTTTTCCATCACTTGCAGTTCGGCAATGGCCGCGCGCAAGCGGTAGTTGACCACCTCCTCATCTTCCGTTTTCCTTTTTTTCAGCCGGAATGCCAAAATATCCACCGACGGCGGGATCAAAAAAATAAATACCGCGGCAGCTCTTAATCTTCTTTCCTCCACAAAATTTTTAATGGCCGCCGCGCCCTGCACATCGACTTCGCAAACAATGGTTTTTCCTTTGGCCAACTGCTCTTTTAAGCTTGAGAGTGGTGTCCCGTAATAATAATTATGGACCTTAGCCCATTCCAGGAATTCGTTATTTTTAACTCTCTTATCAAATTCATGCTGGGTTATAAAAAAATAATGCTCGCCGTGCGCTTCGCCGGGGCGCGGCGGGCGGGTGGTGGCGGAAATGGAAAGGAGGACGTTTTTGTCCGCTTTGAGGAGCCGCCGCACAACCGTTGATTTGCCCACGCCCGAGGGGCCGGAAACTACTACCAGCAAGCCTTGTTTTCGCTTTGCCTTTTTGGCCATAAATGCCTTTGTATTATACCACGTTTTTGCTTCGTAAAACAACTTCTGTTATAATCGCCAAAGGTATGTCCAATCGCCCAATCAATTTGGCCCTCATGTGGCACATGCACCAGCCCTTTTACAAGGACCTGGCTACCGGCGAATTTATCCTCCCCTGGGTGCGACTGCATTCTACTAAAGCCTACCTGGACATGGCGGCAATTTTACAGAAGTTCCCCGGCATTAAAGTTAATTTCAACCTTGTCCCTTCCCTTTTCCTCCAAATTGAGGACTATATTAATGGCAAAGGCACCGACCGTTTCCTTCTGCTCTCACAAAAAAATTCCAATGACCTGACTGCCGGCGAAAGGATTTTTATCCTGCAAAATTTCTTCATGGCCAATTGGGAAAACATGATCAAACCCTATCCCCGCTATCTTGACCTTTTAATGAAGCGCGGCCGTTTTGTCTCCCAAACCGAACTGGCCCAAGTAGCTAAAAGATTTTCGGCCAAAGAATTGCTGGATTTGCAGGTCTGGTTCAATTTAACCTGGTTCGGGTTCACCTGCCGCGACCAAGACCCAGCCATTGCCGAATTAATTATTAAAGGCAAGAATTTCTCCCCGGAAGATAAAGCGCTGGTCATCGCCAAACAATTTGAGGTGATGCGCAACCTGTTTTCCGCTTATCGCTCGGCCGCCGAACGCGGACAAGTTGAACTAGCGACTTCGCCCTTTTATCATCCAATTTTGCCCTTGCTCTGCGACACCAATTCGGCGCTGGAAGCCATGCCGCACCTTTCCTTGCCCGTATCTCCTTTCCGCCACCCCGAAGATGCCGAAGAACAAATCCGCCAGGCAGTACAGTTCCATACCGAACATTTTGGAAAAGCACCTGCCGGTATGTGGCCGTCGGAAGGATCAGTATCTGAAGCCATCTTGCCGCTGGCAGCCAGAGCCGGATTAAAATGGATTGCCGCCGATGAAGCCATCCTTTCCCGTTCGCTCCACAAAATGGAGCCGCGCTGCCGCAGTATTTCGGCGGAGGAATTGTACCAGCCCTATCTGGCCGAAAAAGACGGGGCAAATATAGCCATGCTTTTCCGCAACCATTTCTTATCCGACCAAATTGGTTTTGTCTATTACCGCTGGCGGGTCAGCGACGCAGTAGACGACTTCATCGGCCATCTCAATAATATCCGCCGCAGTTTGCCCGACGACGACCGGGAATATCTGGTCAGCGTCATTTTAGACGGGGAAAATGCCTGGGAATATTATGCGGATTCCGGCAAGCATTTCCTGGAAGCATTTTACAGCCGCCTGGAAAATGATCCAACCGTCCGCACGGTTGCCATCAATGAATATTTACAGCGGCACCCTCCGCAAAAAAAACTGACCAAACTTTTTGCCGGCTCGTGGATCAATAACAACTTCCGCATTTGGATTGGGCACCAGGAAGATAATACCGCCTGGGATCATTTAAACCAAGCGCGCCTTTCGCTGGAAGACGTCGACAAAGCCCAATGCCCGGCCGCCTGGCAGGAGTTATACATTGCGGAGGGTTCGGATTGGTGCTGGTGGTACGGCGACGACCATTCCTCGGATAACGACGCGGCTTTTGACGCCCTTTTCCGCAAACACTTGAAAAATATTTACACGTTGTCCGGTAAAATCCCGCCGGCCTATCTTGAGCTTCCCATCAAGAAAACCAGCTTACTGCGGCCGATCAAAGAACCGGTCTATCTGATCGATCCGGTCATTGACGGCACAGTAACCAATTATTACGAATGGCTGTCGGCCGGCAATTTTAATATTGAAAAAGCCCGCGGGGCCATGCACCAAATTGAAACAGCTATCAAAGAAATTTATTATGGGTTCAGCCAATCGGCCTTATTTGTCCGACTTGATTTTAGCTTCCTGCCCACTTTGCCGGAAGCGCGCTGTCTTTCCTACACCGTCTATATTTTTAATCCCCGGCAGTGCCGGGTGGTCCTTAAGTTTTCTCCTGAAGCCGGCAAGTTTAGCGGTGAGTTTGAAAAATTGGGCTGTCCGGAAGACAAAAAAAATCTCACTTCCTTCGCTATCGGCAAAATTGTTGAGTTGGGCATCCCGTTTGAACTGATGGGGGCAAACCCCGGCGACCGGGTTGAGTTTGTCGTAGCCATTGCCAAAGACGGGCAAGAGCTGGAGCGCTGGCCGCGGGGCGATACGATTGCCATTTTTGTCCCCGGCGAAAATTATACTATGGAGATGTGGAGCGTATGAAAAAAGTTAAGTTTTTATTCGGCGTCCATTGTCACCAGCCGATCGGCAACTTCGAGCATATTCTGGCGGAAGCGTACGAAAAATCCTATTTGCCCTTCATCAAGGCCATGGAAAAGCACCCTAAAATAAAGTTTGCCGTCCATTACAGCGGGATCCTGTACGATTGGTTTATTGCCAAACAGCCTGAATTTATTGAACTGCTGAATAAACTGGCGCAAAGAGGGCAAATGGAAATTTTTACCGCCGGCTATTACGAGCCCGTTTTGCCCATCATTCCCGACTGCGACAAAATTGGTCAAATCAGCCAATCCAACCGCTTCATCATGGAGCATTTTAATACGGCGCCGCGCGGGGCATGGCTTACGGAAAGGATTTGGGAGCCGTCGCTTCCCAAAATCCTGGCCCCGCTGGGGATTGAATATGTTACGGTGGACGATTACCATTTTATCTCGGCCGGTTTGCCGCCGGATAAATTATTCGGCTATTACATTACCGAAGACGAAGGGCACACCCTAAAAGTTTTCCCGATCAATAAAAACCTGCGCTACAAAATCCCTTTCAGCTTGCCGGAAGAAACCATTAAATATTTACAGGAAATTAAAAATGACGGGACTCATCCTCCGGCCGCTATTTTGTTTGACGACGGCGAAAAGTTCGGCGTTTGGCCCGGCACATACCAGTGGGTCTTTGAGGAAGGCTATCTGGAAAATTTATTGTGCCAACTAGAAAATAATGCCGACTGGATCGAGTTTTCTTCTTTCGCTGATTATGTCGATGAATATCCCCCGCTGGGACGGATTTATTTGCCGACAGCTTCTTATTTTGAAATGATGGAATGGTCGCTTTTCCCCGAGGCCGGCAAAAAAATGGAAAAGATAACCGCCGAACTCAAAAATAGCGGCAAATTTGACGAGTACAGCCAGTTTTTCAAAGGCGGGTTTTTTAGGAATTTTCTGGTCAAATATCCCGAATCCAATAATATGCAAAAGAAAATGCTTTATGTCAGCGGCAAACTGCAAACCCTAAAAAGCGGAAAAAATTTTTTGAGCGAAAAGCGCACCGAAGAACAACTGCATGATGCCACCCAAGAATTATATAAAGGACAGTGCAACTGCGCCTATTGGCACGGGGTTTTCGGCGGGCTTTATCTGAATTACCTGCGGCACGCGGTTTATGAACACTTGATCAAAGCCGAAGCCGCCATTGACCATTTTGTGCGCGGCCAGAAAAATTTTGTCGACCTGTCCGTGCTGGACTTTGACAAAGACGGCGGTGACGAGATCCTTTTGTCCAACAACCTCTTAAATGTCTACCTGGCGCCGGCAAGGGGCGCGTCTATTTTTGAGCTCGATTACAAACCTAAAGCGTATAACTTGACTGATACTCTTGCCCGGCGGGAAGAAGTTTATCACTCCAAGATAAAAGAAGCGCACAGCACTTCTGCCGGCGGCCCGGGCAGCATCCATGGGCTATCACGGCTTAAGGAAGACGGATTAGATAAAATTTTACACTACGATTGGCATCCTCGGTTGTCTTTGCAAGACCATTTCTTAGGGCCGGATACAACCCTGGAAAAGTTCGCCGCGGTAGATTATGTTGAAGCCGGTAATTTTACCATTGAGCCCTATGTTTGCCTGCCTAAAAAAGCCAGCTCCGAAGTCAGTGTAAAATGCAAAAGGGACGGCCGGGTAAACGGCGCCCCGGTCCGGGTGGAAAAAAATATTTCTTTACTGGCCAAACAGTCGATTATCAATATTGAGTACCATATTTACAACCTCGGCACTGCGCCCCAAGAGCTTTGGTTTGGCAGTGAATTTAATTTTTCCTTGCTGGCAGGCAATTCTCCCGACCGCTTTTATGTTATTCCCGGACAAGTATTGGCGGATAACAGTTTACAAAGCAGCGGCGAAACCAGCTTGGCGAATAGGGTAAAAGTGGTTGACGAGTGGGCCGGGTTTGCGGTAGTATTTGAGGCAGACAAGCCCGCCAATTTATGGCGCTTCCCAATTGAGACTATCTCCCAATCCGAGGGCGGGATGGAAAAGACTTACCAAAGCTCTGTGCTTCTGCCGAATTGGAAATTTCGCTTAGATCCGCAGGCCGGCTGGACGGTAAAAATTTCCCTGCGGGTTGAAGAATAGGAGGAATTATGCCGGAGCTAAGAAAGGATCCTGTTTCTGACCGCTGGGTAGTAATTTCCAGTGAACGCGGCCGCCGTCCCTCTGACTTTGGCGCTGTTTCCGTCGCGGAAGAAGGCGCCGGCGTAAAATTTTGCCCGTTTTGCGAAGGCAATGAGACCAAAACCCCGCCCGAAATTACGGCTTGGCGCAAGCCCGGCACCACCGCCAACACTCCCGGCTGGGATGTAAGGATAATCCCGAACAAATTCCCGGCGCTGATCATTGAAGGCGAAGTAAACCGTACCGGCATCGGTTTTTTTGACATGATGAGCGGCATCGGCGCGCATGAAGTTATCGTTGAAACCCCCCGCCACAACCTCGCCATCCCCGACATGGAAGATTCGCATGTGGAAAAAATCCTGTGGGCTTACAAGCAAAGATTACTGGATTTAGAAAAAGATCCGCGTTTCCGCTATATTTTGGTCTTTAAAAATTACGGGATCGCCGCGGGGGCCTCGCTTTCCCACCCGCACTCGCAGTTAATTGCCACCCCCATTACCCCGCGCTATGTAAAACTAGAGCTGGCCAACTCACGCGCCTATTTCCTAGAAAAAGAACGCTGTATTTTCTGCGACATTATCCGGCAGGAACTGGGCGCCGGCGTCAGGTTAGTGTATGAGAATGAATATTTTGTGGTCATTGCCCCCTTTGCTTCCCGCTTCCCATTTGAAGTATGGCTCTTGCCGCGCCGCCATGAACACGGTTTTCAAATCATGCCCGATGAAGAACGTTTATTACTGGCTCGTTGTTTAAAAGATATTTTAAAGCGCTTAAAAAAGACCCTCAATGATCCGCCCTATAATTTTGTTTTGCACACTGCTCCCAATCCCGTTCCCCGCCCCGGCAAACCCGATTACTGGGGGACCGTGCAGTACGATTTCCACTGGCATATTGAAATTATCCCGCGGCTGACCAAAATGGCCGGTTTTGAATGGGGCTCCGGCCTCTATATAAACCCAACCTCTCCCGAAGAGGCGGCTAAATATTTAAGGGAAGTGGAAATTTAATGATCAGGACCAAAGCACCGGCGAAAAAGAAAGCGGCTAAACCAAAAGCAGTCAAAAAACCGGTCGTTCGCACTCGCAAGACGCCGGTCCGCCGGGTATCTCGTAAGACGACCAACGACCAACGACCAACGACTTACGACTTGCGACCTACGCCATTGCCTGTCCAAGAAAAAGTAGAAGACACCAAATATTATCCTGGCCCGGTCGTGCAAAAATTTGAAGAACGGCACGAATTCTTGTTTCCCGAAAGATACGGCGACAACAAAATCACCCTGATGGTGCGCGATCCTTACTGGCTGTTCGCTTATTGGGAAATCAATGAAAAGCGCAGCGCCGAAATTGTCCGCGAACTTAGCCAGGCCGTCTTTTCCCAAAGCCGGTTAACCCTGCGCGTTTATAATGTGGACAATTGGGATTCATTTGATATCGAAGTGACCGGCGGAGCAAAAAATTGGTACTTGCGGGTCTCTTCTGATGCTTCTTATTGTGTCGATATCGGTTATAAGACTCCTGACGGCCGCTTCATTGCCGCCGCCCGCTCCAATATTGTCCGCACCCCGCTTGACCGCATGTCCGATATTATTGATGAGCAATGGATGATCCCGGATTGGGAAAAATTATATTTATTATCCGGCGGCTTCCGCGTCGGGGCCAGCTCGGGTGAAGTAAAAGAATTGTCTTCCGGGTCATTTGTCAAGGAAATAGGCCCCCGGCCTTTCTGGCTGTGGGTTAAGACCGATGTTATTGTTTACGGCGCGACCGAACCTTCGGCCACGGTTTCGGTTCAGGGCCGAAAAGTTAACCTGCGGCCGGACGGTACTTTTTCCTTGCGCTACGAACTGCCGGAAGGGAAATTTTATTTCCCAGTGGAAGCGGTCCGCGACGACGGCCGGGAGCGCCGCAATATCACCCCCACTGTCGACCGAAAGACCGAGCCTGCCTGCCAACAGGCAGGTAGCCATTAATGGAAAACGGCTACCTTTCCCTTGTCCTGCATGCTCATCTTCCTTTTGTCCGCCATCCGGAGCATGAAGATTTTCTGGAAGAAGACTGGTATTACGAAGCCATTACCGAAACCTATATCCCGCTTCTAATTGTTTTTGATAAGTTAGTGCGCGACGGGGTTGATTTTCGCATAACTATTTCCATTTCGCCCACCCTCCTTGCCATGTTCCTTGATCCCCTCCTGCAAAACCGCTACTTAAAACATCTCGACAGTTTAATTGAGCTTTCCTACAAAGAAATTGACCGCACCCACTATTACCCGGACATGCATAAACTGGCGCGGATGTACAACCAAAAATTTCTGGATGCCCGCGGCTTATTTGAATCAAAGTACCACCGCAACCTGGCTGCGGCCTTCAAGCATTTTGCCGACCTGGGAAAAATAGAATTAATTACCTGTGCCGGCACCCACTGCTTCCTTCCTTTACAGGAAATGTACCGGCCCCTGGTCCGCGCCCAGGTAAAAACCGCCGTCGCCCTGCACGAAAAAACCTTTGGCCGCAAACCTTTAGGAATGTGGCTGCCCGAATGCGGCTACCATCCGGGCGATGATGAAATTTTAAAGGACGCGGGGGTGCGCTACTTTTTCGTCGATACCCACGGGATTTTGCACGGGACGCCGCGGCCCAAATACGGCATCTTTGCGCCGGTGTACTGCAAATCGGGCGTGGCGGCTTTTGGACGGGATATTGAATCGTCCAAAGCCGTCTGGAGCGCCAAAGAGGGCTATCCGGGTGATTACAATTACCGCGAATTCTACCGCGATATCGGTTTTGATGCCGACTATGATTATATTCGCCCTTACATCCATGTTGACGGGACCCGTATCCAAACCGGCATTAAATATTTCCGCATTACCGGCCCCAACATTGACTTGTCCAATAAAGAACTTTATGTGCCAGAGTGGGCGCGGGAAAAAGCCGCCGAGCACGCCGGCAATTTTATGTTCAACCGCCAAAAGCAAGTGGAACATCTTCATAATTTTCTAGGCAAACCGCCGATTATTATTGCGCCTTATGACGCTGAACTCTACGGCCACTGGTGGTATGAAGGTCCCGAGTGGCTGGAATTCCTCTGCCGCAAAATTCATTATGACCAAAGCGAGCTTAAAATGATTACCCCCGGAGAATATTTAGAAAAGTATCCAAAAAATCAGGTCGTGACGCCTTCCTATTCTTCCTGGGGCTGGAAGGGCTATGCTGAATACTGGCTGGAAGGGTCCAACGATTGGATTTACCAACATTTGCACAAAGCCGGCGAAAGGATGATTGAGCTGGCCAACCAATATCCCGTCGCTGATGGATTATTAAAGAGAGCGTTAAATCAGGCGGCCCGTGAACTGATGCTCGCTCAAAGCTCTGATTGGGCTTTTATCATGAAAACCGGCACCTGCGTCCCTTACGCCCACAAGCGCTTCAAAGACCATATTGAAAGATTTACGCGGCTTTACGAAGCAATCAAGGCCAACGCTATTGATGCGCCTTATTTAGCGGAGATCGAAGGGAAAGATAATTTATTCCCGGAAATTGATTGGCGGGATTGTCGGACGAATTAACTCGCCCGGCTCAATATTTGCCTAATCGCTTCAGCGCTTGCTTCCCTGACCCTTTCCCAAGGATGCTCCATCTGTTCAAAAAGCAGTCCCAGGTCTGCTTCGGAACCAAGGCCGCCCAGCGTTCTTATCAGGGCGGGACAGCCTTCATAAAAAGCAGAGTTGCTCCCTGAATTCGGCTCCTTTATAAAACCGCCGGCGGTCTGAAAAGAGGCTAATTGCCGTCGAGCGGTTGAAAGCGCTTGGTCGGGAAATTGGGCGCGAAGCGCCGATAAACAAACATCAAAAGTTATTTGGACTTGCCTGCCAACCACCTTATCAACCAGAAGCGGTTCTGTTGACCGATCGGATAAGCGGCAAATTGCCGAAAATAACGCTTGTTGCGTTTGCTCTGCGGTATGATATTTAAATGAATCGGCCGCCGCCAGCAGTGTTTCCACCTCCTCCGCCTTGCCTAACCGGCCGATAACAGCAAAACATATCTCGATCAAATCTGTCCCTTTAATCCTTTTAATTATCCACTGCTTTGCTCGGCAAAGCGCCTCATTAGGATCAAACTTTTCCAACACCATCAAGCCCATTCTTACTTGCCTCTCATCATACTGATAGGATTCTGTTACCTCTGCCCATGCCCTGGCTTGGGGCAAATCAGCCTCGGTCATTAACGGTAGGCAGGCCTCTAAAGTGCCGTTTGTTTTATAATTAACTGCCATTGCCATACCAATCAAAGCTTTTTTTTCTGCCGCGGTTGGGCCAATGGCCGCAAAATATTCGAAGCAAAGCAATTTGGTCTTCTTAAAACGATCTCTGAATCTAGCCATCATCAGCTCCCTGACATCAACCAGTTTTGATCTGGTCGCCGCCCGGATGGCCGCCGCCCGAACTTTAATATCATAATGCACCAACCCTCTTCTGATTTCCGCCAGTTCAGAGGGTTCGGCTATCTCAATCGGACTAGTCGGCGGTGCAGCTTCTGTCTTTTGTATTGGCGGCTCCGGAGCCGTCAGTGCTTTTCCGGCGCTTGCCGCCCATTCCGCAATTGGGGACTCCAGCATTGCCCGCAAAGCAATCCTGGTTTCTTCTGCGGTAGCCGGCCGGGTAATTCTTGAGTCGCCTAAAAGGGGGCCGTTGTGTTCGGCCTGGCCTGCGATCGGCGTTGTCGTTGGCGGTTTCTTTGACGGTACTAATATCTCTGTAATGCCGCACACCGCCGCGGAAGCTAAAACCGGATTTGACGCTGTCAACATGTGTTGTAATGCTTCCAGCCGGCTGGCATCCGATAAGTGAATGATTGCCCGGCAGGCCCTCTTCTTCACTTTCTCTTCGGCGTCAGGGGTAAGGAATTCGCAAATCCTCTCCCACTCCCCTTCCTGCTCATAATATTCAATCAGCCGCTCCTGCAGTTCCGGCGAATCCTGCGCGGCGGCGCAGACAAGTCCTATCAGGTGGGCTGCTTTAAGCGCCAGGGCCAGCTCGGTCGCTGCCTGTTTTTGTGCCGGAGTGCCGCTGCTCAAGAGCTGGGTAATTGGCGGCAGGTGCGCCTCATTGACGAGCTTTGCCATGATTGCCCGGGCCTGCTTTGCATGGGAAGGGTGGTGGGCGGCAATAAAAGCATAGGCCTCTAAAATACAAGTAAAACCATTGCCGGGCAACCACCTTTCCAGTGCCGCCAGGGCGGCACCCACCAGGGTTTGGCTGGGGCTAACCAGCATCCGCCGCAAATTAAAACGGTCGCTGGTAATATCATCTTCGCTTAATGCCTGGGCAAAGCGCCCCGTATTTTTTTTCTCATCTTCGCCTTTAAGTAATTTTTGGAGCGCTTCGGCCGCGGAATATTCTATAGGAAATATAGGAAACATCTTTTCTGCCAGCAAATGTATTGTCCCCTCCTGCAATGCCAGCACCTGTTCCCCGATTTTCTGGGCATCCGGAGCTTCCAAATCTAATAGAGCAAGCGCCGCGGCCACCCTCACAGTTTCCTCCATATTTTCCGCCGCTTCCCGCAAGGCCGGAATATCTTCTGCGGAGGCAAATTTGACAAAAATTTCAATTGCCGTTTCTGCCACTCGTTGATGGCCTACTAGTAGAGGCAGAACGACCTTGTAATTGCTCCTATCAACCACTGCTTTTAAGCAATCCAGCCAAACATATTCATAATTACTTGCCGTATTTCTGCCCCGATTTGCCGGTTCAAGTTGGGATAAAATCAAATCCAAATCTTCCGGCGCTGCAATGCGCGGCAGTATCTTGGCGGCAATGCCGGCATATTTCGTATCTGCCAGCCATTCAAGCATGAGGGGCAGTAACTCGCGCACAGCTAATTCATCAACCGCCGCCTGTACATAATAATCGGGTAGTTTTTTGATCAATTCGCTATCCGGCAATATTTTTGCCAGCAAAGCGGCAATTCTATAATCATTCACCTCTTGCGTCGTTCTTTGTTCTCTTTCAATTGCCTGCAGTACGCCCCTTATTTCGGCGCTTTCCGCCTGCCTTAAAAAAGCCCGGGCCAGCTCTACCCGTCCTTCTTCCGCATTCTTGGAGTGGATAGAAGGTACACTTAGCAGTCGTTTTATTTCCGGCAAATCCCCTTTGTCAGAAAGCAGAGCAAACAGCCGCAAATCATCAGAAGAGGAAGCTCCTCCATTTTTTACCCGCTGGGCAATGGCTGTCTTAATCCTTTTCCAGCCTTCCTGTTGATCGCCGGTTGCCGCCGGCGGCCCGGCCGCGGCTCTTGCCCTAGCTTGCAAACTTTCCGTTTCCCGGCGCAATTTAGCCGGCCAAGTGGGATCTGCCGGATCGATGCGCACTAAAGCTTCCAAGGCAGTAATAAAATGATCGGCCGATAATCTTTGTTGACCGCTTTCAAAACCCAGCACGATTCGGCGAAAATAAGCCGTTGCACGTCTTAAATCTGCTTTTTCCAATTGTTTCGCCTCTGCCAGCAGGTCGGTTGGCACTACGCCCTCCAATTTCGCCCAATCTACCAACTGCAAAATAATACCGCTGTCCTCCAGGACAGCAATAATAGCGGGTTTATACTGGTCGGGGATTAGGGGTTTTACCGCTTCAAATAATTCTTCGGCTAGCTGGTCGGGCTGTAGTTTTTGTTTGCTTACTTTCCTGGCAATAAGAGTTGAGATTGGTGGAATTAGGGCCGCGTTTTGGCAATGCAAGCCAAGCGCCGCCGCCCGGCGGGCAATTACTGCGGCAATGGTATGGATAATACGATGAGCAGAAAGTCGTTGGGCGGATGATAATCTGCGCGCCTGTAATTGAGAAGTTAAAGACAAATTGGCCGCGGCCGCAGTAGTTGACATGGTTTTGTGCTCCTTATCCGCAAAGATTGGGATCGGTCCGACCCGTGATCCCAAGGCCAGCACGCATGGCTTCAACTGCAACAGCTGTATCTTCAATTAATCGAGCAACTTCTTCACCTCCGGCCTCTTGGTGAAGATTTGAAAATACAAATTTTACGTCTTTTCGTTGGCTCCAATCCCCGACCCAAGTCCCCAGGTCTCTGTTTCCATCAATTTTTACCTCAAGAACCAATCTTAAAATATCTCCGGCGGTTATGCTTTCAGGAGCAAAAGGCAATTCGCGTTGTATGATCAATGCTGCCAGGCGGACGCGAAAAGCCTGCGGATCAAAAGAGCCGGCTTTGATTTGTGCGCTAAACTCCCCTAAAACTTCCCCGGTCGTTTCCTCAAGATGATGAGCGTTAATCTTAAAATCCGCATATTTTGGATCTTGGCGGAAGGCCCTCGCAAACTTGGCGGCAAAGGTACTATTGGCAATCATTAAAAGCTTTAGACTTTGCAAGTTCTGGATATTTCGAAAGGCGCCGGCTAAACATAATTTTGCTCTTTCACACATTTTTTTCTCTTCCTAAATACTGCTTTCTTCCAGCTTGCGCCGGACTTGCTTTTTATAATTACCGTCCAAGTAGGTATTGGTCGCCAAAAAGGTTTCAATGGTTCCCCGCGCGGATTCGGGGATTAGTATTTCACATAAGAGATTAACTAACAGGACATGTTGCCCATAATAATAAACGGGCCTTCCCAGGTTCCGTATTATTTCCTCAATGGTTGTCCGGCGCAAATTTTCCGCCCCGTCGGGGTTTTCCCTTCCGCTTAAGATGCGGCATAACTGGTCTTTCTCTGTTTTCGCTACGTCCATCTGAATATCCGCCAAATTTTGTTTGATTTTTTCCGGATCGCCCAAGCTGGGAGCTATGCGACAGGACAGATTAAAAACAGTTAAATTCTCTCGAATCTCTAATCTGGGACTAATGCTGTTGCGGGCTAATACATCCAGCATTAATAGGTCGGTAACCAGCACAGCATTGCTGCCGGCTTGTTCAATCGCGGCTACTAGCTGTTCCGCATCAAGTGGAGCTGGAGCTGACAAATGTTTTAAGCTTTCCGGCAAGGCGCCTTCGGCGTGAATCGCTATGTCGAGGATTCCATTAATTACCTGCCACACAATCCGCACGCCTTTATGCCGGGTTGATTCCCATTCAATTGGCTCGCCTTCGGTTTGATGCGGAAAACAGGCAACCCCGTTAATAAATTTGGCCTTATGGATAAATTCCCTTAGCCAATCAAAAATTATCTCTCTTCTTTCCGGATGACGCACAAACGGCGGGATAACCGCTTCCAGTTGCTCGCAGGTTTCCCGGATGCCGGCGCCGGTTTCTGGTTTATTATCAAAGATAGTTATCGCGCCGTCATCTATCCTGATGCGTGAAGCCGGGATCTTTAAAATGTACGCGGTGCCGCCCTCCGCCCGCTGGTGAAACAGCCGCAGTCCTTGCGCGAAAGCTGAAGCAGTTGGGACAACTAAGTCCAAGTTCATTTCAATCCCTTCAGCTAATTTGGCGTGATAATAAGCCGTGCCGGTTTCTTCGTCCTCTGCCGGCATGCTGCATAAAGCTTGCATAGCAGTATGGTCTCTAACATTGGTACGGCTTTCTGAAGCCACCACTACCACCAGGGTTTCATCATTTTCCTGTCCGATCATGACTAAAATACTGCGTCCATTAGCGGTTTGGATGATCTCGCGCAGTTTATCCGTCCCGCTGACCAAACGGTGGTCGCGCATTACTGCGTCAAAAGAATGGCCAAATTCGCGGCGGAAATAACTGTTGGCATTAGCGCGAACGGCGTGGGCAGCAAAGGACTCCAGCCACTGTCCGGCGGCTTCACTGGCCGCCAATTTAATTCCAAATTTGGCCAGATATTCGCAAAGCCGCACCCGCATTGTTTCCAGTTCCGGGACGGTCAGATAGGGATTAATATGGGTTGATTGGAACGAGTGCGCTGGTGTTATTGCAATGGAAAAGGCGGCCGGCAATTCATCCAGTCCCAGCATTTCATCCAATTCCTGGACTGATAAGACCACGCTTTCTGCCCCTCCCCTAAATTTTTCCTCCAGGCGGCGGAGCAATTCTTGGGTAATGGCTGGTATGACCGGAGCTGGCTTAGGCGGGACCTCAACTATTTCACAGCGGATCACAATTTCTCCGCCTTCCATGTCAACCGTAAATTTTATTTTCTCCCCGGCAGATAAGGCACCCGGATCGATTTCTAATATATGGCTTGATATGCCTTGTTCCACTGTGTCGCTAATCACCCGTTTTAAGGGGCGCGCGCCAAAGCGGGGATCAAATCCCATTTCGGCCAGGCGGACGACGGCCGCGTCGGTCCATTCCAAAAAGTGTTCGTTGGCGACTCTTTCCCTTAATTCTCCCAGGCGCAGTCGGGCAATGGCCTGCATGTTTTCCGGCGACAAAGCACTGCAGTCGATAACAGCATCAACCCGATTTAAAAATTCTGGGGAAAATCGCCGATTGAGCAAATCTCTTGCCAAGTTGCTGGTCATAATAATTACCATGCCGTCAAAATGGGCGGTCGTTCCGGTGCGGCTTCTGGCCACCCCGTCCTCAAATATTCCCAGCATGGTTTGGTGAACGTCAGGGTGGGCTTTTTCCATTTCGTCGAGAAGAAGGACCGCTTCAGGGGTTTTGCGGGCTTCCCGGATTAATCTCCCGCCTTCTTCCATCCCAACATAGCCCGGCGGTGAACCTAGCAGGCCAGATACCGTGTGTCTTTCCTGGTATTCGGCCATATCAAAGCGCAGCATGGCTTTTTCGTCGCCAAATAACTGGGCGGCAATCCGGCGGGCAATTTCAGTTTTCCCCACTCCGGTCGGTCCGAGCAGCATGACCACACACACCGGACGTTTTGCTTCTTTTGCGCCGGTTTTAGCCCTGATAATCCGGCGGCAAATATCGTCAACCGCCGCGTCCTGTCCGATCACTTCCTGTTTTACCCTTCCGGCTAATTCTTTTAGCGCGGACCGGGAAGTTGCCGAACGCAGGCCGGCTAAATCTCTGCCCGTCATTTCGGCAATGGCGCGCAGGAAATCTTCGCGGTGGGCCCTTTTCTCGGGCTGGGCCACTTCTTCGCGCAATCCTTCGGTTAATCTGATCACTTGCTGCGCTAGACTATCGATCTCTAGATCGAGTTCTGGGCTAGATCCTTGGCTTACTCTTTGCTCCAAAAGGGCAAG
>JASEHX010000008.1 GCA_030018645.1 Candidatus Margulisiibacteriota bacterium
GCTAAGAGTCTATTTTGAGGCCTCCTGACTTCCGCACGATTTGGGTGTCCCAACGTGGAAGACAGGAATGCAATCGGATGAGGGATAATAACGAGGGCTAAAAATTCAAACTCCCCTCAAAAGTCATGAGCTGGGCGACAAAATCATCCCCATGGCTTTTATTATTTTTATAATCAACATTCTTCAGTGAAGCGATAAAAACAAAACTGGTGACGACCGGATTGTCAATGGGCAGGTTAATATTGAAACTATATGTTTCGGTTATTTTATCGTAATCCAGGTCCGATACTGCCCCAGCTTGAATCTCACCGCCGTTGTGCTCATTAATTCGCTGATAGACCAGCGTTCCCCAACTGGTAACTTGGAAAGCGGCTTTATTATCAAAGACGGTCTTGCGGCGGTCTTGCGGAGATAATACTAGGTCCCGCAGGACGCCGGTAATTTTATGATTGTAATTGGTGGTGAAATTAAATTTTGGGGTTGGGGCAAAAGCAGCCCCAAGGATATAAATACTGTTTAAGGTCTCTGTGTCAATACGGCTGCTGACGGTGGGGTGGTCGTTGGCATTGCGGTAGTTTTCCAAGGTCCAGCTGGCCGAAATGGGCAAAATAGAAAGAGGGGTAAGCGCTAAATTGTAATTTTGGGAAAACGAATTGGTAATAGTGGTCACTTCCGGGGTGGTCCCGGAGGGGGCATGGGCGTCATTATTATATAAGGTAAAGCGGGCATTGAAAGCTAAGATATTCCAAGCAGATGGCTTTAGGTCCAAAGTATAGGTGTTGCCCACGCCGGCGGTGCGGTTGACAATGCCGGTGTCCGGGATATTTTCGCTCTGGGCATTGGCCCAGTTTAAGGAGAGCCAGTAAAAAGGAGATAAGCGGGTGTTAGCGGCCATGCGTTCGGTCTTGGGGTTTGCCCCTCCCTGGACGAGAGAAATTTTTTCCTGCCGGCTTTTGTCCAAAGCGGCCGTTAAAATAGTGATCGGGATAAAGTCAAGGTGGAAACTTTCATTGCGGGTCAAGGCGGCTTCGTTGGTGGACGCGAAATTACGGATGGACGCGGTATCGATCCGGTCAGTTAACCCGAGGTGCAAGGCCAATTTTTGAATCGGCCCCTGGGTTAAGTCGGCATTAAAATTATAAGCGTTATCATAGGTACGGGTAAGAGTAGAAACGGCTTCGGCAGTCGCTTCGGTAGAACTAGAGCGGAGGGCAATCGTTTTTGGCTCACTGACCTGGAAATCATAGCCCAGTGAATAGCGGTCGGTAAAATCAAGGTTACCTTCGGCATGCACGTAAGTGATGCTTGATTCGGAGTAGTTATTGCTGTCGCGCCAGGAATCGGTTTGGGAAACGGTCCTTTTGGCAGCATACCCCTGGCTGAATTTTAGCGCTCCTTTTTCCCAGTCATTGGGGACAAGACCTAGGGTGTACGACTCCTGGTAAGTGTCACTGCTGTGGGCGGCGGCAGCCGGCGTCAGGTCATCTAAAGAGCGGTAATTGCGGTAGGTAAAATCAACCTCCGCCCAGCCGTTAGGGTTGATGCCCAGCAGCAAAGAGTTATCATAAGTGCGGGTGAAATAATTTTGATAGGTACTGATGGGGTCGTTGTCTTCTTTGTAGGAAAAAGCGGCCGAAAGGCCATGGAAGGAGAGGGGATTATATTTGACATTGTATTCATTATATTCTGACCCCAGGCCGATTAAAGTCCCGCCGAGCGGCATATAATCATAATCAATTTTTTTGGCCAGCCCGCTTATAACTAAAACATCTTTAAACAATTTAGTTTCCGCGCCCACACGATAAGCATTGGCCGTTTTGGTATTTACCGTCCCCGACCCGCTGGAATCTTGGTAATCATAGTCAATCCGAATGGCGTCCGAAGAAGCCGGAGTTATGTAGTAAAAAGTTAAAGAGCCGGGGGCAGTATAATTGAAATAATAATCAATGTCCCGGTTGACCAATTGGTCATTAACGTACAATTTTTCACTATTGTCAATAATGTCCTGCGGGGCGTGCAATTGGTAGGTTTTTGTGCCGCCGCCCGAAAAAGCTTCAGAGGTAGGCACCCGCACAATGTATTGGTCCGTGCTGCTGCGGGCATAAGCCGAATCAACCTTGAAAATGTCGCCGATATTAAAAGTCCCGTCAACCCCGATGATTGACTGGGCAATATCCTGCTGGACAATGGAGCCGGTGGGGGGCACGTATTGGTAAATGATTTGGAAGTTTTTGGTGGCCAGCAATTCATTATTGAAAGTAATATAAGGCAGATCAGCGGCATAATTAATGGTGTAACCGGTGTCGCCGGCGTTGGGTTCAAAACTGGAGTTGCGGGTATAAGTACTGATAGTGGAAGAACCCTGGTCCCAAACCTGCACCACTTCGCTTCCCGGCACGACATTGCGGATAGTCCGCAAATAATACGGGCCGCGAGTGCCGTCGCCGCTGGCGGAATAGCGGCCAACAACGCTTTTGGAATAATTATAGGCTACAATAGCCGTACTGTCCGCAGAAATAAGGGAAGGGTTCAATATTTTGATTGTGCCAAAATAATAACCATCGCTGGGGTCGGTATGGTCGGTTTTATAGGCAAAGGTTGCTTCAGGGGTTGGATTGTAATAGCCGGTTGTCGGATCATAGACGACACCGGGAAAAGTATAATCAACTTCCCTAGTCAAAGTCCTCCCGTCTAAAGTAAAAGCAACACTGAACGATTCTCCAGTGGAAACCACCGGCCGGGAACTTAGGTAAACATGGTAATTTTGGTTAATAATGGTTGAGCCGGTAAAACTTTCAATAGCGGTTGAAGCATTGGCCGTTTCGCCGGCCTTAGCCGATTCTTTTAGGTAAGTAGCTCCCAATTTTAATTGGGCAGGGTATTTGGGTTCCGGCTGGAAGGGTTTGGCCATGACGGCATATTGGTAATTGGCATTGATTTGGGAAGTGGCATTGACGGGCATACTAAAAATCAGCTCGCCGGTCTTGTAATTGATCGAATAATCCAATTTTTTGACCAGGATGCGCCCATCCAAAATAATTTTTTCGCTGTCTGGGACAACTGGGGCAAAGCTAAGACGGTAGGGTCCCTGGCCGCCGCCACCCTGAATCATTTCACTTTCAGCGGATAGTTGGTAATAATGATAATCAACGATCAAAGGATCTTCCCGGGAAGGCAGGAAGCGGGTCAGCAATTTTATCTCGCCGCTGTCAAAACGAAAAACATAATCCACGTTGTTTTTCAGTTCCGTTCCTCGGAAGGTTATGTGCTCGGAAAACCGGACGACGGGAAAATGTTTTACCTGGTAGACTCCGGACGATTCTTCCGCTTGCTCCTCGTCGCTTTCCTCACTGCCCAAAGAAGGGAAGATTTCGCGGTCGGCAAGGATAACCGGGGCTTCTTTTAATTCCGGCTGGCCGATCTTTTGGGGGTCAAGGGTAAATCGGGTCTGCAAACCAATAAAATCTTTCTTGCTTAATGCCGGGAAAAACAAATCAATGATGTTGGTATATTCATAGCTGTATTTAAATTGGTCGGCTGAAGTCAGGATTTTATTAAAAGTTACCCTGCCTTCAAAGTAATCAATGGTATAGTCAATATTTCTGGTCAAGGGGACGTTGTTTAACTGGATCTTTTCCGATCCTTCAATGATGGAGCCATGTCCCAAATTATAGGGACCTTTGGTATTGATGCCGTTTTGGGTGGTCAACCCCTGCGTTTGGCTTTTAAGCTTGGTGGAAGGGACAAAAATCACGTCATACCAGCTTTCTTTGGCGGTAAAAAGCACGCCGTTCAGGTACTTGGAAGTGGAAGCAAACTCGTTGCCGGCAAAAGACACATTGTAGTCGCCGAAAGTAAGCTCGTTGTTTTGGTATTTGACTTTTACGTCAAAACGGTCCGGGTTTTCCGGCTGTTGTTCCAAGTCGTAGCTGACCGACAGGTCTTCAGATAATCTTCCTAATATTCCCAATTGCAGACGCTCCTGCCAAGGCCCGCCGGTAAAGGTGGGGTAGTACCCGCCCAACATGGTTAAGCCGGTATAATAATTTTGGGATGGATTGACAGTTGCGCCTTTGTATTCCCATTTTTTGTAACCGGAAATTTCAAGCTGGGGGTAGGTATTTATCTGGGCGAACGAAGCACTGGTAAGTAATAAGCAGTAAGTAATAAGGAGTAAGTAATAAAACTTGCCTGATGAAACTAACTTTTTCAAAAACATGCCCCCTTATAACTTAGGGTGCGTACTTCTTTATAATCAATATAGCATTGTGCCCGCCAAAGCCAAAAGAATTGGACATGGCATAATTGATGGCCATTTTGCGCGCTTGGTTAGGAACATAATCAAGGTCGCAATCAGGATCGGGAACTTCATAATTTATAGTGGGCGGGGCTAAGTCATTTTGGCAGGACAAGACCGCGGCAATGGCCTCAACCGCTCCGGATGCGCCCAATAAATGGCCGATCATTGACTTATTTGAGCTGATCGCCAGATGGCGGGCATGTTCGCCAAAAGTTGTTTTAATGGCCATAGTTTCAAATTTATCGTTCAATTCGGTGGATGTCCCGTGGGCATTAATATAATCGATCTTATCCAAGGCAAGACTTGCGTCTTTGAGGGCGGCGCGCATGGCGCGAACCGCTCCCTCGCCGCCGGGCGCCGGCGCGGTGATATGGCTGGCGTCGCCGCTCATGCCGTAGCCGACAATTTCTGCATAGATAGGCGTCTTGCGAGCCAGGGCTTGCTCCAGGTCTTCCAGGAAAACAATCCCGCTGCCTTCGCCCATGACAAAACCTTCGCGGTTCTTATCAAACGGCCGGCTGGCATGCTGTGGATCAGCATTGCGGCCGGAAAGAGCGCGGGCGGCGCAAAAACTACCGACTCCCAGGGGAGTGATGGAGGCTTCAGTTCCTCCGGCGAGCATGGCCTTGGCCGCGCCGCGCTGGATAATCTTATAGGCCTCGCCGATTGAATGGGTGCCGGAGGCGCAGGCGGTAACAACGCATAAGTTTGGCCCTTTGGCCCCCAGGTTAATGGACACATAACCGGCCGCCATATCGCAGATCATAAATGGGACAGTGAAGGGGGACAATTTGTCCGGCCCTTTTTCCAAAAGGGTGCGGGCTTGTTCTTCGAGGAAACCAATCCCGCCGATGCCGGAGCCAATGAGGACGCCGATCTCATCGGCGGAGTCAGAATTAATAGTAAAATTAGCGTCTTTTACCGCCATTTGAGATGCGGCAATGGCAAATTGGATGAAGCGCACCAAACGGCGGGCTTCTTTTTTATCTAAATAATTGGACGGATCAAAATCTTTTACTTCGGCGGCCATTTGCGAAGAAAAAGCGGAAGCATCAAAATGCGTGATGCGTCCAACGCCGTTTTGGCCGGAAGTTAGCCCTTGCCAAAAAGCAGCTTTGCCTAGTCCAATCGGGGAAATAACACCCAGACCGGTAACGACCACTCTTTTCAAGGCTGATAGACCTCCTCGGCTTCGGACACTAATTCATTAACAATTTCGGCGGCGGGGCGAATACTGCGGTCTTTTATTTTCCAAACATTTTCTCCGGAAAAAACAACCCCGTTTTCTATATCGCCTTGCTGCGAATTAATCAGCGCCTGGATAATGCAGTATTCCAGCGAACAATTTTTCAGGCAAAAATCACAACCGACGGGCTTAGGAGCTTCTTTCCTTAATAATTTATTGACAAAAGAGGTCTTAATGGCTCTCCCCGGCAGGCCAACCGGAGAAGAAATAATGACCACGTCCTCTTGCTTTGCTTCCTGGTATCTTTTTTTATAAGGGAGTGCGGCGGCGCACTCATTCGAAAGGACAAAGCGGGTGGCTATTTGCGCCGCATTGGCGCCCATTTTTAAAAAATCAACAATCCCTTTCCCGTCGATAATACCGCCGGCGGCAACCGCCGGCAGGGAAACAGCTTTCCTGACTTCGGGGAAAATATCTTTAATGGAGCGGTCAGTGCCCAGATGCCCGCCAGCTTCTTTCCCCTCCACTACCACTGCCGCCGCGCCGCACTTTTCGGCGGTTTGGGCCAGCCGCGCGGAAGAGACAATGGGGACAATGGGAGTATTGCTTTCTTGGCCGACTTTAAAGATATCTCGGGAAAAACCAGCCCCCGTGAAAATGAGGTCGATTTTTTCCTGGATAGCGGTCTTGACAATTCCCCAAAATTCCCGGGCGGCAAACATAATGTTAATGCCGATGATGCCGCCTTTTGCCTTGTCCCGCGCGATTTTAATCTCTGACCTTAGCTCGTCAAAACTTAACCCCGAAGCGCCGATAACGCCAATGGCGCCGGTGGCGGCCACCGCACCGGCCAGTTCTCCGGTTGAAATCCTAATTGCCATGCCCCCTTGGATGATGGGTACCTTGGCAACCAGGTCAGCAATTTTAAGTTCGGGGAGCTTCATATTTGGCCTTTATGCTTTTGCATGTTCCTTTACATAATTTATCGTATCATTGATGGTTTTGATCTTTTCAGCATCTTCATCCGGGATTTCAATGCTAAAGGCCTCCTCCAGCGCCATGACCAGCTCCACGGTATCCAGCGAATCGGCGCCCAGGTCGTCCACAAATGACGATTCCGGCTTTATTTCGGCTTCGGCTACACCCAACTGTTCAGCCACTACCTTTTTTACCTGTTCCAACACTTTTGCTTCGTCCATCTCTTCACCCCCTTACATGTACATTCCGCCGTTGACGGCGATTACCTGACCAGTTATATACTCGGCTGCATGGCTGGCCAAAAATACCGCGGCGGCCGCAATATCTTCGGGTTGGCCCAGCTTGCCCATTGGAATATTTTCCAGCATCTTTTGCTTAACGTCCTCGGGGATATTGTCGGTCATGGCCGTTTGGATAAACCCCGGTGCAATGGCATTGACCGTAACCCCGCGGCTGGCCAGCTCCCGGGCCAGGGTTTTGGTAAAACCAATTAAACCGGCTTTTGAGGCGGCATAATTGGCTTGTCCAAAGTTGCCCATTTGGCCCACAATGGAAGCAAGGTTGATAATTCTACCCCATCGCTGTTTCATCAGCAAGGGCGCAATTATTTTTGATACATTGAAGACGCCGGTCAAATTGATGCCAATCACCGCATCCCAATCTTCTTTCTTCATGCGGATAAACAGGCCGTCTTTGGTGATACCGGCGTTGTTGACCAAAATGTCAATTTTGCCCATTTGCGGCATAGCTTGTTTGATCGCGGCTTCAATGTCTGCCGGGTCGGTTACATTGAGCTTAAGGGATATGGCCTTTACACCCAGTGCTTGAATTTCTGCCGCGGTTTGGCTGGAAAGCTCAAGGTTAACATCCGAAATAATGATGTTAGCTCCTTCTTTCGCCATGGCAACCGCGATTGATTTGCCGATGCCCTGGGCGGAACCTGTGATCAGCGCAACTTTATCTTTTAACTGCATATTGAGACCTCCTGGTTGATTTTTTTTATTAGGCCGGAAAGAACTTTCCCCGGTCCCACTTCTACAAAATTCGTGATGCCGTCTGCAACCATTTTCTGGACCGAATCCTCCCATAAAACTGCTCCGGTAACTTGTTTAACCAATAAATCTTTAATTTGCGGCGCCCCTGTTGCATAGTCAGCAGAGACATTGGCTACTACAGGGATTTGGGCATCCCTAAATTCGATTTTATCCAGCTCAACTTTCAATTTATCGGCGGCGGATTGCATGAGCGGGCAATGGAAAGGGGCAGAAACGGCCAGCGGAATGATTTTTTTTACTCCGGCGGCTTTTAGTTTTTCGCCCGCCAGGGTAACACTGTCTTTTTTGCCGGAAATGACCACTTGGCCGGGGCTATTAAAATTAGCCGGCCAAACACCGCCTACTTCCTGGCAGATCATTTTAATGGTTTCTCTGTCTCCGCCCAGTAAAGCGGCCATTGCCCCTTCGCCCACGGGAACGGCTTCCTGCATAAATTTGCCGCGCAGGTGAACAATCTTAACGGCAGCTTCAAATTTGATGACTCCCGCCGCCACCAAAGCCGAATATTCTCCCAGGCTGTGGCCAGCAACTGCCGCTGGCTGTGAGCCGTGAGCTGTTAATGGCTTGAGCGCCGCCACGCTTACAGTTAGAATCGCCGGCTGGGTTATTTCCGTTTTCAAAAGCTCATCCTCCGGCCCTTCAAGGCAGAGCTTCTTCAAATCAAAGCCCAGGATTTGATTGGCTTGGTCAAGCAGTCCTTCCGCCAAATCCTTCCCCATTCCGATAAATTGGGAGCCCTGGCCGGGAAATACAAAAGCGATTTTTGTCACAATTGATTAATTATAGCAAAAAAAGATGATAGAGATAAGCGTTATCCCATAAAAAACTTTACAATCTTGGCAGTTTTCAACAAACCTAAAATGAGGTAAAATAGATGCCATGCCAATACCGGATGCCAAAACGACCGTCATTGAAAACAGTTTAACGCTGGTTACTGAAGAAATTGCCTCCCTGCGCTCGGTGGCCATGGGGGTATTGGTGGGGACGGGGTCGGGCAGTGAAAGCGAAAAAGAAAGTGGCATCTCCCATTTTATCGAACACATGCTGTTTAAGGGTACGACTAAACGGTCGGCCTACGATATTGCCCACGCATTAGACGCCGTCGGCGGGAAAATCAACGCCTATACCGGCAAAGAATTTACCATGTACTACGCGGTCGTGCTGGATAAACACATTGACGTGGCCATTGATGTCTTGAGCGATATTGTGGTCAATTCTCTGTATGATGATGACGCCATTGAACTGGAAAAAGGTGTTGTGCTGGAAGAAATTAAAATGTACGAAGATACGCCCGATGAATTGATCCACGATTATTTTGCCGAAAAAATCCTGCACGGGCACACTTTAGCCAAGCCCATCATCGGCAATGAAGAATCAGTGCGGGCTATTAGCCGCGGCGAGATACTAAATTATCTGGACCGCAGTTATGGGCCGCAAAATACCGTTATTGCTTTAGCCGGGGCAGTCCCTAAAGATATCGTTAGCCGAATTAGTAAAGCTTTTGCAGGATACAAGGGGATAGGGGTTAGGGGACAGTACGAAATTCCTCAAATCAAGGGCGGGCAGTATTTAAAGAAGAAGAAAACCGAGCAAGTGCATCTTTGTTTGGGGACCAAAGGCGTATCACAAATTGAAGATGACCGCTATCCCTACGCGGTTTTAGATAATATTTTGGGCGGCAGCATGAGCTCGCATCTCTTCCAAGAAGTGCGGGAAAAAAGAGGATTGGTTTATTCAATCTATTCCACTTCTTCCCCTTTCCGCGATTTTGGGCTCTCCTATGTTTATGCCGGCACCAGTGCGGGCAGCCTGGAACAGGTGATCAATTTAATTTTGCTGGAGTTTAGCCAATTAAAAAAAGAGGGCATTTCTTTGGCTGAGCTGGACAAAGCGCGTGAAAACTTAAAAGGTTCTTTAGTTTTGGGTCTTGAGTCCACTTCTTCGCGCATGAGCTGGCTGGCCAAATCGCAAATGTATCATAACCGCGTCCAAACCATTGACGAAGTTTTTGAAAAAGTTGATAAGGTGACCAACGACGATATTATCCGCATGGCCAATGATTATTTCAAAGACGAATATTTAACCCTGGCGGTTATCGGCGATTTAGGCGAGCTGCCTCCCTTGCTCCCTTGGACTTAAAAAGCTATAATTAGGTCATGCTCAAAGCTCAAATAAAACGTTTGCCCCATGGGATGGATTTGCCTCTCCCTAAATACATGAGCGAACACGCGGCGGGGATGGATTTATACGCGGCCGTTAATGAAGAATTGGTTATTGAAGCGGGCGGCTGGAAATTGGTTCCCACCGGCCTTGCTATTGCATTGCCGGAAGGCTATGAAGCGCAGGTCCGTCCGCGGTCAGGGTTGGCCCTCAAACAAGGCGTTTCCGTCCTCAATACTCCGGGGACAGTTGACGCGGATTATCGCGGGGAAGTAGGAGTTATTTTGATGAACCACAGCAAGCAGGATTTGGTTGTAAAGCGCGGCGACCGCATCGCACAAATGATCATCAATAAAATTGAAAGGATTGTTTTTGAAGAAGTTGCCGAACTGCCTTCCAGCGAACGTGGCGCAGGCGGGTTCGGACACACGGGGGTAAAACATGGTTAAAATTAAAGTATTAGTTAACGGCGCGAATGGTAAGATGGGTAGCGAGACGGTAAAAGCAGTTTTAAATGCAGCTGATCTCGATTTGGTCGGCCGGGCGGATATCCATGATGATTTGGCCGCCCTCATTCGGGAAACCAAAGCGGAAGTGGTAGTTGATTTTACTCATCCAGCATCCGTCATTAAAAATATCAAAACCATTTTATCCAATAAGGCCCACGCTGTGATTGGCACCACTGGTATTGCGCCAAAAGATCTGATTGAAATTAAAAAACTTTGCCAAAAAAACAAAGTCAATTGTTTGATCGCTCCCAACTTTGCCATTGGGGCGGTATTGATGATGAAATTTGCCGAGGAAGCGGCGCAGTATCTGCCGAAAGCCGAGATCATTGAACTACATCACGACGGTAAAGTTGATAAACCATCCGGAACCGCCCTTAAAACAGCGGAAATGATGGGGGGGAAGATACCAATCCATTCGGTTCGACTGCCGGGATTGGTTGCGCATCAAGAAGTGATCTTGGGGGGGGTAGGACAAACATTAACTATCCGCCACGATTCTATTTCACGCGAATCATTTATGCCGGGAGTAATTTTGGCTATCCGCAAAGCGGCCGGCATAAAGGGTTTGGTCTTGGGCCTCGAAAACTTGCTGTAAAGTATGCCTTATTACAAGGTAATCGCCGAAAACCGCAAAGCCCGTTTTGATTATACTATCTTGGAGGTTTACAAAGCGGGGATGGTGTTAACCGGCAGTGAAGTAAAATCAATCCGTTTGGGGCATGTCAGCCTGCAGGACAGCTTCGGCCGGGTCGAGAAAAGCGAAATCTGGTTATACGGCATCCATATCAATCCCTACCAATCGGCCGATATCAAAAAAATCAATCCTACCCGTCCGCGCAAAGCACTGTTAAAAAAAAGTGAGCTGGTGAAATTAGCCGGCAAAACGGCCGAAAAAGGATTGACACTAGTTCCGCTTAAGCTATACTTTGATGGTGATTGGGCCAAGGTTGATTTAGCCCTGGCAAAAGCGAAAAGGATGTTTGAAAAGCGTGATAAAATTAAACATCGAGAAGCTCAAAGAGAAATTGAAAGGGCTTTTAGAGGCAAAAGGGATGTTAAACAAAGTTGAAGGCGCCGCCAAAAAATTTACCGTCGGGGATGTCTATAAAGAAGCGGCCAAGATGCTTAAAAAAGAAGTAAGGGAGATCAAAGGCAATATTTTACCGTCGGAAGAAGTCAAGATGGACGAATTAGCCAAGGTTCTGTCAAAAATGGTGCTGAAGGAGATGAAAGTAGTATGATCCGCGTGCCGGGCGAAAGGCCTTTTGTCCCTAAAATTACGCCCAAAGAAGCCAATAAAGAAGCAGAAAAGACCGAACAGCAAGCGGCCAAGCCGCAGCAGCCAGTACCTTCTTCAATTGGCCGCGGGCCGGAGCTGGACGCGCGGGCCATTGCCGTGCGCCTTAGCGCTTTGGCGACGGAAGCCAAAAAGCGGGAAATTTCAGCCGATGAATTCAAGCGAGTTTTAGACGAGGTCATTACATTGACGGGACTAAAAGAACCCGAAGCCGCTATGCAAGCCGCTTCCAAAAAACTGCAAGAAGAAATTGAAATCGAACTGCAAAAGATCAAAGACAACAAAGACCTCATGGAGGAAGCGGAAGACTGGCAAAGGTTTGCCGACCTCCTTGAGCGCATGGGTCCCCAGCAAGCCGAAGCCATGCTTGGCATGCTTAAAGCATCAATTCACGATTTGTAATTTGTCATTTGTAATTTGATCCTTCCCCGACGCAGTCGGGGCTGTGGGGCTGTAAGGGTTTTGACGGGAAGCTGCGGTGGCACAAGCTGCGAGCCGAGGATGTCATCTTAACCTCGTTAATAATGGTGGCACATCTTTAAATGCAGATGTTAAACAAGCAGCCAGAGTAGCCGGGAGAAGCGTGCAACAGCTTATGGCTTTGTGCGTAACTCCTGCCGAAATGGCCGTCGCTGCTTAATTAAATAAGCAGCCCGTCCCCTGGATTTGCCGATAGGTTCAGGCAAGGACGTTATTTTATCGGCTGCTGTTTTGGCTGTTCCTCAAGGCCAAGGCGGGAGACAAAATTGGGGATAAGCCGGGAAAAACCCCGCTTTGGGTCAAATCCCGGACGAAAACAACAATCAAAGCTACGCTCGTAGCGGCGGGTGAAACTGCCTTTTCGGACGGGGGTCCGACTCCCCCCAGCTCCATTTTAGTGAGTAGAGCGTGGAGCGTTGAACGTAGGGAAGGAATAATTCCCACGTTCAACAGGGCATTCGTTCAATAAAATTAACTGCGGGAGGATTGTATTCATTAGAAAAATGCGAATATCCCAATAGCACATTGAAAGCCGCCATAAAATGCGGCTTGAGGCAATTAGCCTTAAAAGGCCTGCCAGCTCAAGGCGAAGAATATTCTTTAGATTTATCATGGGGAATGCCGGCAGTTGAAACAACACCCAAAATTACAGTTACAGCTTCAGTAACCATTGGCCGCGAAAGCGCTACAAGCGCAGAAATTAGATTTGATTATAACCTTGAAGTAGAAAATTGATTGCTTCCCTTACTTTAACTTAAGTATCCTCTTCACTTCCTTATCAATCAGCGGGGATTCGACGCCAACCACCACCCACTTGCCTTTGATTTTGACGGCGGAGAGTAAGGCGGGAGAACCAAGGAAGGATCCGCTGGCCGTAGCTTTATCGCCCTTTACCTTGTATGAAGAAAGATTAAGACTGTTCTTGTAGAATTTCCGCAGCGACCGCGAGGTTTTGCCATATTCCTTCTCGATGACAACCGCGGCGCCTTTGGCGGCAAGAGATTCTCCCGCCCCTACAATTTTTGCCGCCGTCCTTTTCCAGAACCCGCCTTGCTTTTGCACCAGGGAAGAAAATTTCTTTATTTTGGCCTGCAAAATACTGTTAAGCGAAAGGTGCGCATGGATATAATCCATATCGCCAAAAACCAATGCCATCTGCAGTTGGTCAATAGTTGCTTTAAAGTTAGCGGTTTCCTGGTCGCTGGCAAGAGCCGATGCCGCCATGAAAAAGACAATGATTAAAACAAAAATAACCGTAAAATATTTTTTCATAGATGATTAATGAGCAAAAACAAAAGCAATCCAGTCGCCGACATAATGGGTGATTAAAATGACAACCAAAGCAATCAACAAATGTTCGCTCACCACATATAAAGGCGGCCCATGGCTTTCTTTGGCCATACGATAGCTTTGGATGCCAAGGATGCAAAGGCCCCACGCGGCACTGGCAATAATGGCCGACCCTAAAGGCAGGAGCAGCATGGGGATCAGAAAAGTTAAAGCAAAAAAGAATTTGGTAAAAAAGGTCATAAAGGTTGCCTGCCAGATTTCGTTTTGGCTGTGCCGGTTTTCAGCTTCTTCAGAAATATGGATGCCAAGCGCGTCCGAAAAGGCATCGGCGATAGCAATGGTTAAAATGCCGCCAATGACGGCTAATTTGGAATTGGTGCCGGCATGCAGGCCCACAATCAAGCCCAGCGTGGTAATTATGCCGGAGGTTAACCCAAAACTGAACCCCTTATTGATTGAATCATTGGCCATGCCGGCAAGTATAGCATGCCGACGTCAGTTTGGCATTATTTTTTTAGGGAAAAGACGATTATCCCTCACCTGCTAATGTTTAAAATTCCCCCCTCTCCCAGCCTGCCTGCCCTCCTTCGGCGGGTAAACCGGCAGGCAGGAGGGAGGGGTATCTTTCGCGTTAGCGGATGAGGGTGGCGGTAGTCGCTTCGATGCCGGCCTTGATCTTGGGCCGGTAGTACATTTCGCGCTTGAAGCCCTTTTCCCAGGCGTACAGGTCGTTGATCATGTTGCCGGCCACTGAAGTAGAAGACAACATTTTGACCGCTTCGGCGCGGGAAACCGGCTTGTTAACGCCCAGTTGTGCTCCAGTGATAAAGGTTAACATTCCAGCATTCTTGGCGGCTTCAACGTATTTGGCGGACCAGTGCTTGGCCGGCACATCGCTGTAGAGCGAGGTGGAGGCATAGGAAGCCACCGGCAGTTTGTCAAAGCGGGCCAAAATAGCGACGGTTTCGCCCATCTTTACTTTATTGTTGGGGCGGAAGACATAACCTTTCTTGGTCTTATATCCCTTGATCAAACCCAGCCGTTTGGCTTCTTCAATGTAGCGCGCGGCCCAGAAGTTTTTGGGGACATCTTTGAAGGAGGCTTGTGCCTGTCCCTTGGGTTCGCCGCCCATGGCGCGGATCATTAGGGTGGCCAGCTCGGCGCGGGTCAGTTCATTGCCCGGCCGGAAAGTGCCGTCGGGATAACCGTTGATTAAACCCACCGTGCTGGTATTTTCAATTGGCTGTTTGGCCCAGTAGCCTTCGGGAACATCCGCAAAAGAATTTAACCGCACCAAGCGGATCTCCTGCGAATCGCTGGCCAGGCCGGATTCGGCTTTGATGGAAAGCAAGCTTTTGCCGTATTTTTCAATGGGAATATCAACGGCAAAAGTCCGGTCCTTGTTGACCGGGACGCTGATGTCGTTGACCTTTAAGGTAATGGGCGTGTCATCGCCTTCTTCGCCGCCGGCCACTTCTACTTTACCGGCCAGGCTGACAAAATCATTGTAGACCACGGACTTGTCGGCCGGCGAGTCGAGTTTTACCGTCAAGACCCGCGGGCTGGATTCGCCCACATAGGCCAAGCTGAAGTAATGGGAAGTGTTTTCGGCAATGCCGGAATAAGGATGGTAGGCATAATCAAATTCAACCCCATAGAATCTTATGCCGGCGCCAGCCGTCACATCACTGCCGTCGAGTCCCAGCCGCAAAGCCAGGTTGCGAGTGGGCCATAATTCACCACCTACATGCAGAGTAGTGCCGGTTCTTTCCACATCGGCATCCAGCAATAGGTTCAACTGGCGGTTCTTGTGGACAATCAGCGCTTCGTCTTCTTTGCCAATCACGGCTATTTTGGTCCCAATTTTATAGCAATAGGGAATGGTGTCGCCGCTTTGGCTCATTGTGCCGGCGAGGACGTTTTGGGCGTTGATCCCCAAGTTGGCAAACGAAGTAATGGGGGTAAGCAGGGCCAAATCAACGGCCATACCGGAATCGGAGGTGTTTAAACTGCCGGAAGCGCCGGCACTGTAATACTTGAAGTTGCCGCCGACCAAAATGTCGTGGTCGCCAAGCGCGGGGAACATTTTATTGATATAGGCGGCATAAGAAGCAACCAGCACATTTTCGCCCCAACTGGCGGTCCCTTCGGACGTACCAGCGGCGGAACGCAAGGGAATGTCACCCGTCCGGTGGCCGACATAACCCAGGCCAAAAGCTGAATAATCGGTATTGGGAATGACGCCGCCCACAACGGTGTAGTCAACCTCATTGAGCAGTTTGCTGTACATGCTGGTCAGCTTTAAGCTGGGATTTTGCGCAATACCAGCCGGGTTTAGGAAGATAGCGTCGCCATCCTGCGCCAAGCCGACGTAGGCCTTGCCCATACCCATACTGCGGGCGCCCACGCCGATGCGCATCGGATCAGCAATATCACTCGCCATAGCGGGCGAAATAACAAATGACAAATTACAAATAACAAACAAAAGTATAACAAAAGCCCTCACCCACCGAGTTAAACCAGTGCACCCTCTCCCAGAGGGAGAGGGTAGAATTGTGAGGAAGCGAAAGAGACCTTCTCCCTCTGGGAGAAGGTGAGAGTCTTTTATGCAAGCGGATGAGGGATTATGGCGCATATTAAAGATTTTCATTTCGTTTGCTCCCATATGTATATCGTTAAATATTTTCATAAATTTCACTATTACCTTTTCACCACGAGGGCTTTACCCTTGGCAATGAGCGCCTTGGAGTCCTCGTTGATGATCATGACCAGGTATACGCCGTCGCCGACGATTGCACCGGATGCGTCCGTACCGTCCCAAGTGGTTTGGGTAACGCCAGTCACCGTGCGGTGCAGCATTACCCGGGCGGTAGCGTCATAAATATAGACGCCGATATTGGTAACCGTTCCCGGATTAAACTGGATGGTAATGGTTTCTCCATTCCTAGGATTGAACGGCGTCGGATAAATGGTGGCGATGCCGGCTGACGCGGCGGCAGTGACTTGGAAGGCCGCGGCGTCGGACTGCGACAGGACGTTGATGCCTTCGGCGGCAATGCTGAATTTGAAGATCTCAACATTGTAAATGCCTTCGGTCAGGGAGAAGGGCACGATCACCTCGATGGAAGTATCTGACCATGAGACGATCCGGGCATCGGTAGCGGCGCCGTCTTTGCTGAACTTGACCTGGCTGGCCCCTTGGGTTAAACCAAATTCAAGGCCGTTGAGGGTAACGCGGGTGCCGGCCGGCCCCAGATTGCTGGATAAGCTGGCAATAGTTGGGCCGCTGATGGCTTTGACTTGCAGGGTTACGCTGACTTCTTTGGGTGAACCTTGGGCGGCAGCGGAAGTAATGACAATGGCGGCTTCATAAGTCCCGACATCCGTTGGCGCGTTGGCCAAGTTGATGCTGGCGGTAAGAGTGACTGGGGCAGGATCGGAAACACTGCCGGAAGTTGGAGTTACTGTTAGCCAAGCGGCTTCACTGGAAGCGGCATATTCAAAGCTTCCCGTGCCGGCCTGGCTGTTGCTGATGGTAATGGTGTTAGAAGTAGGATTGGTCGTAGTCCCGCCGACGTAAGAAGTAAAGGATAAACTGGTTGGGCTGACCGAAAGGGCCGGTTGATCCGGTGCGGCCGCCACTTCAAAAGTCATACTGTTGCTTTCAACCTCATTAACATAGACGCTAAACACCAGGCTGGCCCCGGTTTCTAGTCCAGCAGGGACAACCACTTCTAAACTGGTATTGTCTGCCAGAGTAGGAGTGACGGTTGTGCCGCCAAAGCTGACTTCAATGACATTCGGATTAGTACCGAAGGCCGTGCCGGTAACCACCACTTTCTCGCCGATAGCGGCGGTGGAAGTTATGCCGTAAATTCTGGGCCGGATAGTGAAGCTTTCAGTGTCTTCTCCGCCCGCAGTTATCACTTTAAGAGTGGCGGCGCCGGCGACAACTTTAGTGCTGTCTAGTTCATCCGGAACGCCGATCTCAATGGCGGTATCGGACCACCAGTACATCCTCACTGGCGGACTGGCCGGATCATCGGAAAGCGTAACGTAATTGGTGAACCCGTAGGGCTTAATGGCTACATAGCTTGCAGCGGGCGCTTCGGAACTGCCGTAGAGGGCTTTTTCGCCGAAGTCAGTTCCCTCAACTCCCAGGTTCAAACTATAGTCAACTTCGCCTTCCCAAGAAGGATCATAAGGGGTGACATAAACATAAGTTTCGCTGGAGGCGGCTTTGTTGTAAACACGGGAAATAGCGGGGGCCGGTTCCGGCGCCGCGGAAATGACTAGCGCAACCGCAACTTCTTCGGTGCCGCCGCTTGAGCTGACGGTAATAAGATCGGCATAGTTGCCGGCAGAAAGGCCGGCAATGCTGGCGGAAACGGTTTCAACCGTTGATGCTCCGGCCAATAATGATCCACCAGAACGACTAAGCGTCAGCCAGGAGACCGATTTGGAAGCCGCCCAGGTCATGGTAGCTGATCCCGTATTGCTGATGGTAAAGGTTTGGCTTAACGGGTTATCCCCCTCGGCGGTAGCCGTGTAGAGCAAATAAGTCGGCGTTACGTCCAAGTTGGCTGTGCCGGGGGCAGAAGTAGTTCTAAAGTAAATGTCCCTATCGCCGGAAATAAGGTTGCCGGCCAGGTCTTTGGCTGTAGCCGCGACAGTTACGGTGTAAGTGGTGCTGTAGCTGAATCTTGTACTATGCGAACAGCGGACTGTATCGCTGTCTGTCCAGCTATAGGTCCAGGTCCCCGCGCTGGGGTACGAAGAAATTGAAAATCCGTCCGTTGACATAGCTTCGCTAAAATTAATCGTAACATATTCGGTAGTTGAAACGCCGGTTGTGCCATTGATGGGCGATGTACTGGAAATAGTGGGTGGCGTGGTGTCGGATGAAGTGACGGTGAAGGTGATTTGAGCATACGGAGACCAACTGTAATTGGTATTGGAGGTTTGGCTGTTGACTGTAACTAACAACTGTCCGGTAGTTGCGCCGGAAGGGACGTATACTTCAATTGTGTCAACGCTGGTTCCGCGAGCAACCGTGGCGGCATTGGAGCTGGTCCCATTGAAACTGACGCTATTGCTGGCAGCTGTTCCATGTAATCCAGCTCCCACAATGGTAACCTTGGTGCCAACCGGTCCGGAGACGGGGTCAACACTGTAAACTCTTGGTTTAATAGTAAAAGAATCAGTGTCGGTATTACCGCTGACAGTTACGCGAACATTGGTGGTGCCAGCTACGGCATAAGTTGTTCCAATACTTTTTGGAACGCCAACTTGGATTAATGTATCTGACCAATAGTAAATATTTGCTGCAGGGACACTGGTATAAGATCCGCCGTAAAATTGGAGCGCAACGGAACTGGCCCCTTGGGTGGCGCCAAAGTTGGTCCCAATAATATTAATTGTCCCGTAAACATATCCAGCATCACTGCTGGGACTAACGGTGCCCTCCCAGGTTACATAAGAGATGGTGGGGGCGGCCACATCATCATCGGTAATGGTAGCGGTATGCGTGGTAGTTCCGCTGGCCGTGGCATTGGTTGGGGTTCCCATGGCAACAATTACGGTTTCATTGCCTTCAACTGCGGTGTCGCTGGTGATAGTAATAGTGATGGTGCCGGTAGTTGAACCGGCGGCAATGGTGATTGGGCTGGTAGTGATGGAATAATCGGTCCCATTGGTAGCCGTGCCGCTCATTGTATAGGGGACTGACACTGCGCGGCCCGAAACGGCTGACAACGATGCGGTAATGGTCATGGTCCCACTTTCGGCTGCACTGCTCTGTGCGGCAGAAGTAAATCCTACCGTAGGGGTTGCATCGTTATCGGTAATTGTGTAGGTATGGCTGGTAATTGAACCCAGAGTGGCTCCTGATGGGCTGGACAGGCCAATAATAATGGTTTCATTGGCTTCATCTAAACTGTCATTGACAACTGTTACGCTAATGCTTTCACTGGTATCGCCGGCGGCAAAGGTTAAAGTTCCGCTAGCAAGAGTGTAGTCGGTGCCGCTGCCAGTGGCGGTTCCACCTGTAACGCTGTAGTTAACGGTTACAGTTGAAGCCGCGGCGGCAGATAAAACAACCGGAATGGTTACGCTGGTAGTAGATTCTGAACCGCTGGAAGAAGCGGAAGAAAAGGCAACGGTGGGAGTAACTGGAGCCGTTGGATCAACTGCGGTATTGGAATTAGCAGAGAGAATCCCGCTATTAACGCTAACAGTGAATACGGGTTCGATAGCATAATAATATGTCGTGCCGTCAACTCCGCCTGTGTCGGAATAAGAAATAGTCCCAGAACCAGTGTTTGTAATTATCGAAGTATTGGCCCTGGTAAAGCTAATCCCATTAGTGCTGCGATAAACATTGTATCCGGTCACGTTGCCTGAATTGGGAGTATCGGAAGTGTCGGGATTAAGAGCAATTGCAGTCCAACTGATATCGACGGCTCCCGTGACTGCATTGGCCGTGGCAGTGGGAGTAGGCAGAGCTCGCAGGGTGGCAGTGGCGTAGGGTTGGGGGTTGGTAACAGAAGAGATAGTTTCGTTCATAACCGCATAATATCCTTGATGGCTTGTGGTCCCCGAGTTAGCTTCTTTAGTGATGAAAGCTAAACTATCATCGAGATTGTTCCAAGCGGTTGGAAGACTTCCGACATTAACCGACCAAAGATAACTTCCACCAACGTTGATAAGGGAGCCGGAAAGTTTTTCAGAAGGTCGAGAAATAACATAAAAAGAATATTTACAATTTGTATCGCCGCTGGTAATAATACCGTATGACGTGTGAGGATCTCCGGCAAAAGCGGGAAGAGCAAAAGGCAATAAACTGAACAGCAATCCCCCGACCAACCACTTAATAATTTTCTTTTTCATATTTTTTATCTCCTTTTATCTTACCGCTGGCTGCCAATTGGAAATGGTAGCCGCCGTATTAATATAATAACCTTCGCCCGATATGAAGGTGAAACTGGTTCCACCCCAACCAAGACCGGCATAATAAACATAATCTTCGTAAGACTGAGTTGAGCCATTCCATCGCCCAATAATGCTTACTATATCGCCTGAAGTGGGGCTATATCCCATGGCAGCGTTGACGTCGGCAATAATAGATGTGGCGTCAGTATAATTGCCTTCGTAAGGCAATGAAATCCAATGAATGTTGCCGCGGGAAGGATCATAATTGATATTAAAAGCATAACTAGGGTCATGATAGCCGGTTAAAGTCATATTGATATCAGCAGCGATATTAACGTACACGGCTTCTCCCGTTACAAGTGCAAAATCGGATCCACCCCAGCCAAGGCCGGCATAATAAACATAATCTTCGTAAGATTGCGTTTCGCCGTCCCAGCGTCCGATAATGGTTACTTTATTTCCTGAGTCAGCTCCCTCTCCAAGAGCAGTATTAATTGCTGATGCTAGACCAGATGCCGTGTAATAGCTATTGATGTACGGTAATGAAATCCAAAAAACATTACCACGCGTTGGGTCGTAAGTCAAGCTAATCGGGACATTGGTGGCAGTGGGTGCTCCCTCTATCACCGTAAAGGACTCACTGCTGACATTGCCGTTTACGGTAATGATTAAAGTAGTTGCCCCAGCGGCCAGGCTGGCGGGGACAATAACACTTAAAGTTGTATTGTTGGGTGAAGAAATAACCGCAGGAGTCCCGCCAATGGTTACGGAAATAACGCTAACATCGGTACCGAAAGCATTACCGGTTACTTCAATCGTTTCTCCGGCATTGCCGCTGTATGGCCCGTATATGGTAGGATTAAGCTCAAAGGATTCCTCGGTGGTGCCTCCGGGCGTGGTAACGCGGATATTGGTGGTCCCTGCCACGGCATAATATGTGCCTTCAATGGAAGGACGGTTCATGAACTCGATTTGACCATCCTGCCAATAGTACATACTGTCAGAGTCGCCGCTGTCGGGCAAAGAGATATAGGCCGGCATGTTTTCATATTTGATTTCAAGTGAGCAGCCAGTGGGATAAAGATTGGTATCGCCGGAACCGTCGGTAAAGCTAGAACCGTTGATAGTAATAGTATCCCACACCTCGGCCGAAGGGGTGATACTGGTAATCTGCGGAGGAAGAGTTGCCTCCGCGCTGTCCATGACCGTAAAAGTGGCGGATTCGTCGGAACAGACGGACGTTCCCCCATATCCTACGTCCGGCACAAATACCCAGTCCTGTACGTAGGTTGCCCTAACCCGATATTGTGTGCTATTTGGATGATTGGCATCATCGTCAAGGTTCCACGAATAACTTCCGTCATTTCCGGTAATATCCGTCATTAAACGGTAACTAGTGCCTTCATTAGTTGAATATTCCAAACGAATGTTGTATTCAGACGGCCCGGTTGGGACGCCGGTAGTTTCCCAAGAAATGGGGACGTAACATTCTTTGGTAAATATTTCCCCGCCGTTGGGGGAGGTGACGGTGATGGTGGGGGCGGCGGCTTCATTTCCCTCCCCGCTCGCCCCTTGCAATAAATCCAAGTAATGGGTGACGGTGGAAGAAGGTTGGCCGGAGTAGACCACGCGATAGCCGCTGATGACGCCGCTAAAGCTGTCATCGCTTGAGCCGACCGCGCTGGCTTCTTCGGATAGGCTGTCTAGGGATACTTCAACCGTGGTCCAGTTTTTGACGGAATAGCTGTAAGTGCCGGTATAGTAAATTTCCCCGTCGCTGTCCACCAGCCCAATTTTGAAGGTAACGGGATTTATAGCCGCGGAGCCGCTGGCGGCCTTGTGATGGAAACGGAAAGTGCTGTAATGAGTTAAGTCAACCGTAGTACCGGTGGGATAGGATCCAGTCCAGTAACTGCTGGGAGTGCCAAGGCCTGGCAAAGGTCGGCTGTACTGGATTTTCATGGAATAGGCGCCCTCAAAAACCGTGCCGGTATCGCGGGCAATCGTTAAAGTTGCGCCGGCGGCGGGATGTTCAACATAGTTGGCGGCTGGGATAATGATGCCTTCATAGTCGTCAATCACCACTTCAGGGGAAACTGTTCCGCCGATCTCTTCCGTCCCCGTGTCAACGATAATCAAATTATAACTGCCGCCGCTGGAATGGGTGCGCCACAGCGCCCAGCCGGCTTCATAAGTAGCGGCGGAAACGGCATCGCACTCGCCGGGCGTCCAGGCAACGATCGCCCTTTGCCGGCTCCAGCCGTCAACCGCCGGATCAGCGGCCGGTTCATACTTGTAGAGTTTTTCAGTTGATTCTGCTGTGTCATATTTAGTGAAATAAAGTCCGCCGCCGGCATAGTAAATCCCTTCGTAGGAATTGCCGGAGTAGACGGCTCCCGATCCGCCCAGACTTACTTTCATGCTGGTCAGTTCTGAACTGTCCGACGTCTGGAAAACCCGGATGTCGGCATTATCGGATTGCAAAACCCGGGCAAAGAGCAGGGATTCGTCAGCCGATAATGCCAGATAAGTAACGCCGGTCGCGTCGGAACAAATGGTTTCCATGGTGCCGGTATTGGTGTAAATCTTGATAATGTTGCCCAGGCTGCGGTTGGCGGCATACAGGACGGTCTTGGAAGACGATCCAATACCGGAAGTTTTCTCAACTATTCCATAGAGCCCGGCCGATCCGGTCTCATAAGTGGCGCTTAAAGTATAATTAGATGAAGTTAAAAAACCGGCATCGGTTACATTATATCTATAGACCTTGCCGTTGCTGGCGGCAACGTAGAGATGGCCGGTGGTAATTGACCCGCCGCCCATCGCCAAAATCGAAGTGGCATTTACCGCTACTCCGCGGGGCGAAACGCCGGAGGGGAGAGACACCGCGGCCGAATACATGGCTGGGTCGCTGTTAATGTCAAAAACAAATACATAACCGTTACCCGAAGCAGTGGTGGCCGAAACAAAAAGGCATTCCTGGGTGCCGCGGGCATAAGTTAATACATCATAGGGCGTGGCGCTTAAATATTGACTGCTGACGGAAGATGGCGCATAAGGATCGGCAATATTGCGGATATGGATGTAGCCGCTGGAGCTGGGAACATAAAGGCGGCTCCCGTCGGCATTAACCGCACTGCGTACCGGGTTGGCAACCGCTAAAGCGCTGGTGCCGGCCAGCAAGACCAGGATGAGTCCCAAAAATAATTTATGGCGCATTTTCATATTACTCCTCCTCGACATTGCCGCTGAAAGTAAAAAGCAAAGGCACGGCGTACATTTCATCCGGGCTCAAAAGGTCACTGCGGATTTGAGATTCGTTCCCGAGATTGGTCGGGAAGTCAACCCTTACTTCCCCGTAAACCATCAACGATTCAGCAACCGAACCGTCCACATCAATTACACATCCGCTTGAAGGGTTGGAGCAGTCAAAATCAACCGCTTCGCCGGTTTCAGTTTCATAGTAAAGATTGGCCAATCGGAGATTAGCCAGGTATCCCGTATCGATCAAATTCCCATCAGCATCGAAAGCTGAACCTAAATCAGCTTCATAACCGGCTGTATCTAGGATGTAACCGGGGTAAGCTGTGACGGAAACGCTATAAGGGACGGGATAAAGGCGGGAAAGAGTTAGGGCGCTGTTAGTGGTCAGCTCACAGGCGGCCAGGACGCCGTTGTCAGAGCAGACTTCGTAAGTAACCGCTCCCCCCATTTGATCCCAGTCGGCCAGGATATAGGAAGCGCCCAGTTCATCTTCGAGCGCCGGAGAATTACTGGATAAAGAAGTTTGCCCGAATATTTCCGGAAAATCTGAAGCGCTGTCAGCCCAGTGGAGGACCACCGGGATAGCTTCCGATTTTTCAAATTCCAAATCTTCGCCCGTGTCGCCGGTATCTTCTTCGCTGGCTGCCGCGGCGACATGGACATCGTATCTGACGCCGGAATCAAAAGACAATCCAGCCGCGGCCGCCATTTCGGCGGTGATAAGAAAGGGAATATCTCCGACGGTAGGATTATCCAGCGAAGCGACATCTACGCTGCCGACCAAAGCATCATCTACATATATATTATAGGCAGCGGCTTCTTCAACCGTGGTGAAGTTAATTTCAAACCGGTCATTTCCCACTTTGGTAATGCCCAGCAGGATGCGGGAATCGCTGCCCGCCAGCGCTTCGGTAATTACCTCGGCTGTTTGGCTGGCCAAGTTGGGATCAACTGTCAGGTGAAGAGGGGCGGCATAATTGCCGTGGACACAGGGCGGGAAGCCGGGAACGGCATCCGCGTTGGACGGGTCCAGGGCATTGGGATCCAGGCTAATTTTAATTTGCAAATCCTGCAAAGTTCCGTCCAGGTTGATGATCGTTATCCCGCTGTAAAAGGGGACGGCGGCGGCGCCGGGTTCAGCCAGCAGGGTGACCCGGTTTTCCACTGGTTCTAAGGTGGTAGTGGAATCTCCGGGCGTTTCTGTTTTAGCGATGGGTCTACTGCCGCAGCCGCTCAATAAAGCCATCCCGCCCAAAAGGGCTAATCCTCCGATAATTGGTACGAAAATCATATTATTCCTCCTTTGCGCGACCCAGTAGGAACGACGCTTCCATTTGTCCGCCAACCATCCAATCGCGGGTGCCGGGAACGAAACGAACGACTGGCATTAAATCAAGCCGGGTCAATTGGCGCGGGCCAAGCGGGATTCCAACCGTTGGCTTGAAAGAAAAAGTGGTCAATTGGCGGCGGGTCTTTTTATCACCGCCGGCAACCAGTCCGGCCTGGAATTCGGGCGATAAACTTACCCCATTTTTGAATAGCCACTGCGGACCAACGCGGATTGGGATATAAGCGGCTGTTAAGCGCAATTCTTCATGCAAAGTTCCGTCTTCATAAGTGGTCGTGACCTGCCCGCCGGAGGTACTGCCGCCTACGCCGGGAGTGCCGGAAACCGAACCGGCGGCCGCGTCAGCGATTTCATCTGGCGATGCGTCAATTGTGCTGTCTCTTGAGCCATTACCGGTAATTACCCCGATGCCGGGCTCAAGATTGAAGCGGAAAGGTTTATCACGGTCGGGGATCAGGGTTAGGCGAGCGTTGGCTGAAGCCGTCAGTGGATTAGTAACGTCAGATTCACGGAAGCTGGTAGCCAAATCAGCGCGGAGGTTGGGGGTTAGGTCATTATGCGTACTTAAATCAATTTCCCGTCCAGCTTCGAGGGAAACAATTCCGCCGTCATGACTAGTCCCGCCACCAGCCACCCTTTTCATCCCGCCCATTCCCACCGCCCCGTACCAGGGGCGCTGGGCTACATGAATTGTAACGGATTTAATCTTTTTGTTGTCCTTGTTCGTTAATTGGATAACATATATACCAGAATTGATCTTCCTCGACACCCGCCCGGTAATGGTCATTGATGTGCCATTATCGGCAAAAAGGGTCTTTCCTGTACCCGGCATAACCAAATTATCTAAGCCGGTAACTTTAACTTGCTCAGTTGCCAGGTTTGTTCCCGTGACCGTAATAATAAACTCCTCCCCGCGAGCATATACGCCGTCCCCATTAACGGAGTTGTCTGTGATAGCACTGATGGTGGGGGTGGTGGGAGGAAGGGATAGGGGGGGGGTGCTGCGGCCGTTGCAAGAGCAGGACAAGCACTAGTCATCAAAGCAGCTTCGACTT
>JASEHX010000088.1 GCA_030018645.1 Candidatus Margulisiibacteriota bacterium
TGGGAGAGGGGGGTATTTTCAGGGACTGCGGGTGAGGGATTTTGGGGAATTTCTGCATATTTATTGAGCTTGCACGGCCGTAATTGCAACCACATTCACAATATCTTCCACGCTGCAGCCGCGCGAGAGGTCGTTAATCGGCTTGGCCTCGCCCTGCAAAATTGGCCCAAAGGCCTGGGCATGAGCCAAGCGTTCGGTCAATTTGTAGCCAATATTGCCAGCGTCAAGGTCGGGGAAAATTAAAATATTTGCCCGGCCGGCGACCAAACTGTTAGGAGCTTTTCTTTGCCCAACTCTAGGAATGAGAGCGGCATCGATCTGTAATTCGCCGTCAATTAACAGGTCGGGCCGCTTTTTATGGGAAATTTCGGTGGCTTTGATCACTTTGTCAACATCAGGATGGACGGCGGAGGTTTTGGTTGAAAAAGAGAGCATAGCAATTCGCGGTTCTTTGCCAATCAGTTTGGCGAATGAATCAGCCGTTTGGATGGCAATATCGGCCAGTTGTTCGGCGGTGGGGTTGGGGACAACTCCGCAGTCGGCATAGAATAAAAGCCCTTCTTCGCCAAAAGCTTTGTCATTTAAGACCATGACAAAAAAACTGGAAATAATGGATTGTCCTTTGGCCACGCCAACGCATTCGATGGCGGCTTTAATGGTATCTGCGGTAAAATGAGTAGCCCCCGTGACGACTCCGTCAGCTTCCCCCTGGTCAAGCAGCATTGCCGCGTAATAGGGATAATCATCCATTAAAAGATGCTTGGCTTTTTCAATGGTCATGCCCTTTTGGGCGCGCTTTTCTTTAAGGATTTGCACATATTTGTCCAGCTTTTCGGATTTGCGGGGATCAATAATGGGAATATTGCCTATTTCAACATTGTTATCCGCGGCTAATTTATGAACATCTTCTTCTTTGCCAATTAGTATTATTTTTGCCAGGCGGCTTTTAACGATTAATTCAGCCGCTTCAAGCATCCGCAGATCTTCGGTTTCAGGCAGGACGATAATTTTGTTGAGTCGTTTGGCTTTATTCCATGTTTCTTGAATAAAATCCATGGCTTTATCCTACAACCGGGCAATGAAGGCGTCAAGCTGGGCTTTGTTAGCAATGCCTTGATCTTTCAAGATTGGAAGAAAATGTTCCCAAACCTGAAAAGTTAATTCAACATCGCCCATAGCGCGGTGGCGGTTTTGGATATTGATTCCGAAGTGCGCGGCAACCGTGTGTAATTTGTGGTTTGCGAGCTGGGGCAGGAAACGACGGGCTAGTTTTACCGTGCAAATGGTTTGGTTAGTGAGCTCTAGGTTTAAATTTTTTTTAAGATGGTGTTTGATAAAGGGGATATCAAATTCCGAGTTGTGGGCGACCAGGACTGCATCTTTGGCAAATTCGACAAATCGCTTTAAAACAGATTCAGCCGCCGGAGCATCTTTGACTGTTTCCGCGTCAATGCCGGTCAAACGGGTGATCTCAACTGGTATAGGATATTTGGGCTTGATCAAAGAAGAATAAATGTCTTTCAGCTCTTTGCCCGCCACTTTCATGGCGGCAATTTCGGTCATTTCAAATAGCGCTGGCTCAAGGCCGGTAGTTTCAATATCAACGATCACAAATTCAAGATCGTCCAGGGTGGCGCCTCTGGCCCGCGCCAAAAATTTATATTCTTTTTCCAATTGCTGAAATTGTTGGTCTTTAAGTAAATCTACAAGCATTTTGGCTGTTCTTCTGCTAACAATAAAATTGTAGCATGGCTGTCAAATTTAATTGTTTTGCCTTCTTGTTTCCGCTATAATATTTTAAAATGCAGCGGCAAAAAGACATTAAAGATGAACGTTTGCAGGATATTGTTAATAAAATCCTGGCGGTTGCAGATCCAGATAAAATCATGCTTTATGGATCAAGAGCCAGAAATGAAAATGGCTCCCGCAGTGATTTTGATATTGCCGTTTTTGGCAAGGTCAATATCGATAAAATATGGGATAATTTGCAAGAAGCAGATACTCTTTTAAAAATTGACCTAGTTGCTTTTGATGAATTAACGAACGAAATATTAAAAAAGAAGATATTAGCTGAAGGAATAATTTTATATGAAAGAAAAATTTGAGGCATATTGTAGTGCATTGGAAAGGTTGAATAAAGCATTGCAAAGCGAACCGACCGAGATGAACCGGGACGCAACTATCCAAAGATTTGAATTTACTTATGAATTAGCTTGGAATATATTAAAAAAATATTTAGCGCAAATTGGCATTGATTGCTTGAATCCACGGGATTGTTTTATGGCGGCATTTCAGCAAAAGATTATTGACCTGGAAGATGAGGATACATGGATTGGAATGATAAAAGATCGGAACCTTTCCAGCCATGTTTATGATGAAGATACAGCAAAAAAAATTTACGATCGCGTCAAATTAATATATTTTATTCAATTTAGGAAGTTACAGGAAGAATTGAAAGAGCGGTTAAAACTTTATTAAAGAATAATCTCTTTGTCCCAGTCCCATTTCTTCCGCATATCTTAACTGCACTTCCCAATCCACCGTCGGATAGAGCGTCTTAAATTTGTCAGAACCTTTTATCCTTCCTTCCGTTCCATTGACCAAATCAACACAGGCCTGGTCTAATGCCACCGGATCAAACGAAGCTAATATCCCGATGTCCGGCACAATTGGCTCGGAATTGAAGGGATAACAATCGCATTGCTCTGAAACATCACAGATAAATGTAATAAAAGCGATCTTATTTTTGAAGGGCTGTATGATAGCGGCGGCGTATTCCACCATCTTTTGCTGAACAACATTAGAAGATGCTACCCAGCAGGAAGAAAGGGTTTGTTTTTTGGTACACTTTGGAGCGGCTTTGCAATGCTCGCAGTCAGAGTGCATGTCCAATTTGCCTGCCCGACTGGCCAGCCCCATACTGATATTTTTAATGGCCCCGCCAAAGCCGGTTAATTCATGCCCCTTAAAATGCGAAATGGCAATCAAGGCCTTGGCATCAAGGGAAAGCGTATCAGCGAAATAGCCATCGGAAATCTTGACTGGCGCTCCGCTGTTTTCTAATGTGTAGCCGTGGTCAGCCGCCGTTTGCAGATGGGCAGCATTATCCATGCGGGAACCTTTATATAATGTGTTGGCATCGGTCCAAAACGAGTCACCGCCTAAAGCTTGGATCAATTTGACAATTGGTTTAACCCGTTCTGACTTGAGATAAGCATTATTGCCTTTTTCGCCAAAATGGATCTTAAGGGCCACCGCGTCCTGCGGGGAAATAATTTTGCCAATACCGGCGGCGTCAAAAAGGTCAGCGACCTTGTTTAGGTCTTTGCTGAAAAATACATGGTTCATTGGACGGAAAGCTTGTCAACCTGGCGGTGAAATTCCAATGCATGTTTAACTTCAAGCATATCTTGCCAGGTGATCCATTTGGGCGAACCCTTTTCCTTCGATGGGTTGCGCAGAAGATAGGCGGGGTGGAAGATGGGAAAAACATCAATATCGGTTCCCGGCAGTTTAAACCATTTACCGCGAATGCTGGTCATGGGTTCGTCTTTTTTAAGCACCGCTTTTACGGCAGGAGCTCCAGCTAATAAGATAATTTTTGGCCTGACCAACCGGATTTGCGCTTCAAGATAGGGACGACAGGCCTCTTGTTCACTGGCCAGCGGCGCCCGGTTTTCCGGCGGGCGGCATTTGACGGTATTAGCAATATAAATATCATCCGGCCGTTTGATATTGATTGATTCCAAGATTTTAGTTAAGAGTTGTCCCGCCCGACCGACAAAAGGTTCACCTTGAAGGTCTTCCTCGGCTCCGGGAGCTTCTCCGATCAACATTAAGCTGCAGGGAACGGAACCTGATCCAAACACAACTTTAGTGCGGCCCTTTGCAAGAGGGCACTTGGTGCATTTTTCGGCCAGAACTTTTACTTCGGCATAGGGTAACGAGAATAAATCCGGCTCTTGCGAGAAAAGGTCCATATTTTGAAATAATAGCATTAAAAATTGAGGATTTGAAGGGCTTTTATGCTATAATTTGCCAGTTATGGAGCAGTTTTTATTCCAAACCATAAAAGTATTTGTTGCCCTTTTTATTATCACTGATTCGGTTGGCAACTTGCCCTTCTTTATGGGTATGACCGAAGGGATGGAGCATCTGCAGAGGCGCAAAATATTTACAACGGCACTGCTTACCGGCGCTTTTGTTTTAGCCGTTTTTGGCATAGCCGGAACGTTAATCCTGGACCTTTTTAACCTTACCATGGATGACTTCCGCATCGGCGGCGGGATTTTACTATTGATCATATCGATTGAAATTCTCCTGCGCGGGAAAGTGAGTTACGAGCACAAGGAAGATGTGGGGGTGGTGCCTCTGGGCTGTCCATTGCTGGTGGGGCCGGGAGCGGTTGCGACCACATTAATGTTCCTGAATATATTTAATCCCTACGCGGTGATTGCCGGGGTGGGACTGTGTTTCCTTGCAATTTGGATTATCCTTTATTTTGCCGAACATATCTACCGCATCTTGGGCCACAATGGGGCGCTGATTATCACCAAAATTGCTGCCATCATGATTGCCGCTATTGCGGTGCGCTTTATAAGAGTTGGCATCCAATCCGTCTTCCATGTCTAATCTCTATCTTGTCCGCCACGGAGATGCAGAACGACATTATGAAGAATAAAATTCTCTTGACGGCATGGCAGATGATTTTGTTGGCAGGGATGGCGTTTGGCATTACTTTGCAGGAAAGCATTGATATAGCCCTTCGAGAAAATCCTTCCGTCAAAGCCGCCAAAAGCAATTATTCGGCTGCACAGACCAGATTATATCAAGCCGCCGGCGCTTTTTTACCATCGGTTAAATTATCCGGCAATTACGGGCAGTCATATACCCAGCCGTCTACGGTGCAAATAACAACTAGCTCGACCACGGGAGCGGTTACCCAAACTTTTACTTTTGGCACCGACGCGTCTTATAATGCAAAATCCTATTCCGCCGCCTTAACCCAGCCAATATTTGTCGGCGCATTATTCCCCGGGTATGGGATGGTGGCAAAATCAGTGGACGTTGCCGGCCAGGATTACCGCAAAGCAGTGCAAGATACCACTTTTGACGTTACCGTAACTTATTATGGAGTATTGGCATCGAAAAAATACATCGAATTATGTAAAGACACATTGAAAACTGCCCAGACCCATTATGACCAGGTAAATACCATGTTGAATAATGGCGTTGCTCCCTTGGCCGATTTGTTGCGAGCGGAAGTAAGGGTATCAAACGCTGAGATAGCGCTTACCAAAGCTTACAACACTTTTGAAAATGCCAAGAATGCATATAATAATGCCCTTGGTATTGACCTTAATGCGACAGTGGAGGTGGGAGAAAAATACGAGGTACCAAAAATTCAGGCGCCCGACTTAGCGGTATTACTGGATACGGCTTATAAGAACCGGCCTGACTGGTTGAGCTACATATTGGGTAAAAAAATTGCGGAAGATAATATTGCTTTAGCAAAAACAGCTTATTGGCCAACGGTTTATTTAAATGGTACCAGCACTTA
>JASEHX010000089.1 GCA_030018645.1 Candidatus Margulisiibacteriota bacterium
AGATGAGAGGATGGCGGATCTTTTAGCCCCCTTCAAGAATTTTTCCTTTTACCATCCGGCTCAAATGGGCAGCGCCTCGCTTAAGAATGTTTTGCCGGCAGTGGCGCAGCTTAACTATAGTGAATTGGCAATTGGCAATGGCGGTGCGGCCTCGGCAGAATATTATCGGGTGACATTCGGCAGCAGCGTCCCTGAAGACGAACGCCAAAAAATTCGGTTGGAACTTGAAAAATACTGCAATTTAGATACGACAGCAATGATAGATATATTAGAAGCGTTAAAAAAGGCGGTGCAGGCATGAATAGACCTAAAGGGCGCATATTAGTCGTTGATGATGAGGCCGGCCTCTTGAAGGCATATCGGTCCATTTTACACCATGACTATGACCTGACATTAGTTAATAGCGGGAAAGAAGCAATAAGGCAATTGGGAGAAAAACGTTTTGACATGATGCTGCTGGACATTATGCTGCAGGATGTCAACGGGATTGACCTGTTGGAAAAAGGGAAAACAATTGATCCCAGTATAGACGCCATCATGGTTACGGCGGTGCACGACATCAAAGACGCGGTAAAGGCCATGAAACTGGGCGCGTATGATTATATTACCAAACCCTTTGATGCGGAGGAATTAGCCGCCCTAGTTGGCAAAGTATTTGAGAGGAGGGCCTTGCGCAAAGAAAATATTTACCTGCGGCAAGTGCTGGAGAAAAAAGGGTCTTTTATGGAGTTATTGGGCAATTCACCGGCTATGCGGCAGGTCTTTGCGGTAATCGAAAAGGTGTCGCCAACCGACAGCACGGTCCTTATTACCGGCGAATCAGGGAGCGGCAAGGAACTAGCGGCCAATGCCATCCACAAAAAAAGCCAACGGGCGCAAAATCCCTTTGTGGTGGTAAATTGCGCGGCCATCCCGGACAACTTATTAGAAGCCGAACTTTTTGGTTATGAGAAATCGGCATTTACTGGGGCAACAGAGCCAAAAGAAGGCAAATTTGAACTGGCGGAGGGCGGCACCATTTTCTTGGACGAAATCGGCTGTATGAAAGGCCCCATGCAGGCCAAATTATTGCGGGTAATCCAAGACGGGAAAGTAGACCGCATCGGCAGCAGCAAACCCAAAGAAGTTGACGTGCGCATCGTTGCCGCGACCAACACCAAGATCGAAGAAGCGATCAAAAAAGGCGAGTTTCGGGAAGATTTATTTTACCGCCTCAATGTTATCCGCCTCCATATGCCGCCATTAAGAGAGCGCAAGGAAGATATTCCTTTATTTCTGGATAATTTTTTAAGGAAATATAACGCCGAATTGAATAAAAAGATAAAAGGATTTAACCAGGAAGCGCTGGCGGCCTTAACGGCCTACAACTGGCCGGGAAATGTGCGGGAGCTGCAAAACATTGTTGAGCGCGTCGCGGCGCTTTCAGAAGGCAAAGAATATATTTCTACCGAGGAACTGCCTCTGCAAAGCGGGCTGCAGGATCTTGAGGCAAAGCAATTAAAAGATGCCGAGCTGGAATTCCAGGCCAAATATATTAAAAACGTTTTACAAAAGACCCAAGGCAATCAAACTAAAGCCTCCGAAATACTAGGGATAAACCGCACGACCTTAATTGCCAAGATGAAGCATTTGGGGATTAGTTAAAAGCCCTCTAACTTTTGCTGGGGCATGATATAACACGTGGATCTTCCGGCGCCTTCGGTTTGCAGCAGCTTTTTATCAGCCAGAAGTGTCAATTCAATGTGGGCGGTCTTGTGGGAAACATTGAACGCGTCCCTAAATTCGCGATTGGTAATTGAGCTGTGTTCAGCCACCATTTGCAGGGCGCGGATTTGCCGTTTATTTAATCCTTTGCCGGACCAGGGGTTGGTGATCTCCTTGACTTCGTTTTCCTTGGCCGGACGGGACGCTTTACCATCACGAATATAGCAAATATCGTCTGACCGGAAAGGCTTGTCTACTCCTTCCGGAACATTAATGATAACTAATTTCTTGCCGGCTTTATCAACTATATCTACGGCGGGTTCTATCAGCGGGACGCAGTGGTTTTTGGCGATTTTCTTGACCCGTTCTTCAAAATTTTCCGCGGCATCAACTCCGACCAGGTGCTTGTTCTTGTCGTCCAGCCCATAAATAATTTTGCCGCCGTCGGCATTGGAAAAAGCCACCAGTTCACGGGCAAGGTCATCATCCGAAGGAATATTTTTTTCAAATTCTACCGATTGCCCTTCGCCTTGCTCCAGCAAAACTAAGATATCATCCCAGGTCATAGTGGGGTTATCATAACACATGGTATAATGGGGCGCAATGTTAAATGCTTTGCTAGACCTAATTTTTCCTCCTCGCTGTGAAGTATGTAAAAAAGACGGGAAAGAGGCGCTATGCAATAGTTGTTTTTCCGCTATCCGTTTCATGAAGCCCCACCTGGGGGTGCACTCGGTAGCAGTATATGATGGGGTGATGAAAGAGGCCATCCAGCGCTTCAAGTTTAACAAGCGCAAAAACCTGGCCGGCCCATTAGGCGTCTTAATGGTCCAGTATATTGCCGAATTAAAAATAAACATGCAGGAAATCGACACCTTAATCCCGGTTCCCCTCCATCCCCGCCGCCAAAGGGAAAGGGGATTTAACCAGGTCCATTATTTAGCAGAAATCGTCAGCCGCTATTTTGGCAAGCCGGTGGTTCCGGCGCTCTCCCGCGTCAAGGATACGAAACCGCATTTTGGTTTAGGGCGGGAAGAGCGGTTTATTAACATTAACCAGGCATTTGCAGTCAATGATTCGCGGGCGGTTTATAATAAACGCATCCTGCTGATCGATGATATATACACGACTGGAGCAACGATGGCCGAATGCTCGCGCACCCTGCAAATTGCCGGCGCGAAAAAGATAGAATTGTTAACCCTTTCCCGCGCGGTTGAATTCTGATAAAATACCAATTAGGAGGATTGATTATGCAAACACAAATTTCTGCTCGAGGAACAAAACTTACCCCGGCCATTAGGCAATACGTTCAAGGGAAGGTAGATAAGTTAAACCAGTTTTTCAACGGCATCCAAAAAATTGAAGTGGTACTGGAGGCGCATAAGATTGATAATATTGAGCGGCGGCAGATGGCAGAGCTTCGCCTGTGGGTATCCGGGTTAAAATTTATTGAAGCCAAAGAAGCCGGGCGCGACCTATACGCGGCCATTGACCTGGCTGAAGAAGAGGCCAAACGCCAGCTCCAGCGCCATAAGAAAATGCTGGTTGACGAACAGCGCCGCAAGGCCGCCAGGGAAAAGCGAAAACAAAGGAAGAAAATCGGTTATCGGTCCGGTGACAGTTTAAATGCTTAATTGGCTTGCCCGGCTGTTTGGCCAGGGTGATGAAAAATATTTCAAAACTATCCGGCCTTTGGTAGACCGCATCAATTTGCTTGAGCCCCAATTGCAAAAATTATCCGACGAAGAGTTAAAAAACATCACCTTTACGCTTAAAGAAAGGCGGCATAAAGGTGAAACCCTGGATGATCTATTGCCCGAGGCCTTTGCCGCCGTGCGGGAAGCTTCGGTGCGGACCACTGGCTTGCGCCACTTTGACGTCCAGCTGATGGGCGGCATTGTCCTGCACCAGGGGAAAATTGCCGAAATGAAAACCGGGGAAGGGAAAACCCTGGCAGCTACTCTGCCGATTTACCTCAATGCTTTGGAAGGAAAAGGATCGCATGTTGTAACGGTCAATGATTATTTAGCCAAAAGGGACAGTGAGTGGATGGGTCCCGTATATCGGGCTTTGGGATTAGAAGTGGGAGTTATCCAGCATTGGATGGAGCCGCCGGAGCGGCGCGCAGCTTATGCCGCGGATGTAACTTACGGCACCAACAATGAATTTGGCTTCGATTACCTGCGCGATAATATGTCCCTTTCTCTTGACCAATGCGTGCAAAGGCAGCTGCATTACGGCATTGTGGACGAGGTGGACAGTATTTTAATTGATGAGGCCCGCACCCCGCTGATCATTTCCGGCATGGTGGAAGATTCAGTCCAAAGCTACCTTAAGGCCGACCAAATTGTCCGCAAGCTGGTGCGCACCGGCGATTTTACAACTGATGAAAAAACAAAAAATGCCATTTTAACCGAAATGGGCGCAAAAAAAATTGAGCGCATGCTGGGCATTGAGTATCTGTTTGATATTTCCACTATGGACCTGGCCCATCAAATTATCCAGTCGCTGCGGGCGCGGCATTGTTTTGAAAAAAATGTTGATTATGTGGTTAAAGACGGCGAAATAATTATCGTCGACGAATTTACCGGACGCCTCATGCAGGGAAGGCGCTACTCTGAAGGCCTGCACCAAGCCATTGAAGCCAAGGAGGGGGTGGAGGTCCGCAGTGAATCACAGACCTTGGCAACCATTACTTTCCAAAATTATTTCCGTCTCTTTAAAAAACTGGCCGGCATGACCGGAACGGCCAAAACTGAAGAAGGCGAATTTTGGAAGATTTATAAGCTGGAAGTGGCGGTTTGCCCAACTCACCGGAATATGATCCGCGCAGATTACTCGGATATTATTTATAAAAATAAGCGGGCCAAGTTTAAGGCCGTTGTTGACGAGATCAGCGAGTGGCATAAAAAAGGACGACCGCTTTTAGTCGGCACCATTTCGATTGAAAATTCTGAATTATTATCTGAAATGCTGCGGCGCCGCGGTATTCCCCACCATGTCTTAAATGCCAAACAGCATGAAAAAGAAGCCGAGATCATTGCCAAAGCCGGCCAAAAAGGGATGGTGACGATTTCTACCAACATGGCCGGCCGCGGGACGGACATTGTTTTAGGTGAAGGGATAGCTGCTGTGGGGGGACTGCATGTAATCGGCACCGAGCGGCACGAGAGCCGGCGCATTGATAACCAACTGCGGGGGCGCGCCGGCCGGCAAGGAGATCCGGGATCGTCCCGTTTCTATGTTTCTTTGGAAGATGATCTGATGAAATTATTCGGTTCTCAAAGGATTTCCGGCATGATGGAGCGGCTGGGGATTGAAGAAGATACTCCCATTGAGCACGGGCTCATCTCGCGCGCCATTGAAAATGCCCAAAAAAAGGTTGAGCAATATCATTTCGGCATCCGCAAGCAGGTACTGGAATTTGATGACGTCATGAACAAACAGCGGGAAACTATTTACGACTTGCGCCGCCGCATCTTGGAAGGCAAAGAATTAAAACAAAAAATAATTGAAATGATGGGTTTGGTGGTGGATGAATCCAGCAAGGCCTTTATGCCCGAAAAAATCCACCCTGACGAATGGGATTACGATGGATTGATAAAAGCGGTTGGGGAAATCATTACCATTGGCGATATTGAACAAATCAGGGCGCTGCGGGAGCAAGCTGAAGTTAAAGAGGCGCTCAATACAACGCTAGTTTCAGCTTATGAAAACCGCGAAAAAGAAGTTGGCCATGAGGCCATGCGTGAAATGGAGCGGCTGGTAATGCTGCGCGTTATTGATACGGCATGGATTGAGCAATTGCATAATATGGACACATTAAGGGAGGG
>JASEHX010000090.1 GCA_030018645.1 Candidatus Margulisiibacteriota bacterium
GGGGAAATGGGGGTTGGGGGCGGGATTGTTTGGGACTCAACGCCGGCGGGGGAATGGGAAGAGTGTCAGATAAAATCGCGCTTTCTGTTTGAAGCGGCGCCAAAGGCCGCGGCTTAATTTCCCCTGCCAAAGCAATTTTTAATACCTGGTCGGCTTCCTTGACGTAAATGATCTCCAAATCTTCCGGCAGTTCTTTCTTGATCTCTTCAATGTCGCGGCGGTTGTCGTCGGGGACAATCACGCGGTTAATTCCCGCCCGTTTGGCCGCCAGCAGTTTTTCTTTCAGCCCGCCGATGGGCAAAACTTTCCCGCGCAAGGTAATTTCGCCGGTCATGGCCACTGTTCGTTTGACCGGCACTTTGCAAAGGGCGGAAACCAAAGCCGTCGCAATAGTGATCCCAGCGGATGGTCCATCCTTGGGCACGGCTCCTTCCGGCACATGAATATGAATATCTAAACGTCGATAAAAATTGTCATCCAATCCTAGTTCGGCCGCTTTTGAGCGAACATAGCTCATGGCGGCTTTCGCCGACTCTTGCATCACTTCACCCAATTGCCCAGTGATGGTTAGGTTTCCCCTTCCCGGCAAAACGGTAACTTCTACCGGCATAGTATCGCCCCCTACTTCGGTCCAGGCCATGCCAGTGGCCGTGCCTACCTGGTCGCTTTCCTCGGCTAGGCCAAAGCGGTAGCGCGGCGCGCCAAGATATTCATGCAGGTCTTCCTTTTTCACTACGATCTTTTCCGTCGTTTTCTCCCGCACAATTTTAGTGGCTGATTTCCGAAGGACAGCGGCAATTTCCCGCTCCAAATTCCTGACGCCGGCCTCGCGGGTGTATTCGCGGATAATGTCGAGCAGGGCGTCTTTCATAATTTCCACTTGCTCTGCTTTCAACCCATGTTTTTCCAGTTCTTTAGGAATAAGGAATCCCTTGGCAATTTCTTTTTTTTCTTCCTCTGTATAGCCCGACATCTGGATCACTTCCATGCGGTCGAGCAAAGGTCTAGGAATTGGTTCGCGCGTATTGGCCGTGGTGATAAAAAAAACATCGGACAAATCGAAAGGCATATCAATGTAATGGTCGGAGTATTCTTTGTTCATCTCGGGATCGAGCACTTCGAGCAGTGCCGCCGCTGGGTCGCCCCGGAAATCGGCCCCCAATTTATCAATTTCATCCAATAAAAAGACCGGGTTTTTAACTTCGACTTTTCGGATGGCTTGAATAACCCTGCCCGGCATAGAGCCTACATAAGTCCGGCGGTGTCCGCGAATTTCGGCCTCATCTCTTACTCCGCCCAAAGCCACTCGCGTAAATTTGCGCCCCATGGCCCGGGCAATGGACTGGGCCACCGAGGTCTTCCCTACCCCGGGAGGACCAACCAAGCAAAGGATGGTGCCGCCAATTTTTCCCGTTAATTGCAGGACGGCAAAATATTCCAAAATCCTTTCCTTTACTTTTTCCAGCCCAAAATGGTCTTCATTTAAATTTTTTTCTACCTCGGAAATATCAATTTTGGTCTTGCTTTCTTTTTTCCAAGGCAATTCGAGCAGCCAGTCCAGATAAGTGCGGATAACGCCCGATTCGGCTGACATCGACGCCATTTGGTTGAGGCGCGCCAGTTCTTTTTCGGCTTTTTCCTTGACCTCCGGCGGCAGTTTGGCTTTTTTGATCTTATCGCGGTATTCATTAACCTCGGGTTCCGCCTCCCCTTCTTCGCCCAACTCTTCCTGGATGGCGCGCATTTTTTCTTTAAGATAATACTCTTTCTGCACCTTTTCAATTTGCCGGCGCACCTTCCCCTGCAGTTTTTTCTCGACTTTCAATACTTCAATCTCTTTTTCCATGATATCTGAAAGCTTGTTCAATCGTTTTTCAATAGCAATGGCTTCCAAAATCATTTGTTTTTCTTCGGTTTTAAGCGATAGATAGGAAGAGATCAAATCCGCTAACCGGCCGGGATTGTCCACATTAACAATGGACATCAAGGTTTCCGGCGGGATGCGGGGATTGAGTTTTACATATTCTTCAAACTGCTTGATGATAGTGCGAACAATGGCTTCAGCTTCTACCGAAATTTCTTCGGCTTCGGCAATGCGGGAAAGGGCGACGCGAAAATAAGGGGCCTCGGCCGTAAATTCTTCCACTTTTACCCGGCAAAGGCCTTCGACTAAAATTTTAGTAGTCCCATCGGGCAACGGCAGCATTTGGACAATTTCCGCCAGCGTGCCGATGCGGTGGATATTCTTCGATTCGGGGTCCTCGTCTTCCTCTTTCTTCTGCAGGGCAAACACCACCATCTTTTCCTTGGCAATGGTAGTTTCCAGGGCTTTAACCGAGCGGCTGCGGCCGATGAAAATGGGAACAATCATTTGGGGAAAGACCACAATGTTCCGAAGCGGGATTAAAGGGAGCTCTTCTTTCCACTCCGCTAATTTTTCCGGGCGGTTCTTATCGGCCTTTTTGGCTGATTCGGGCATAATTTATTTAGTTTTTTTGCTTTCGCTTGCCTTTACCATCCCGTCGCTGGAAGCAATGACCAGGTCAATTAGTCCATAATCTTTCGCTTCGGCTGCTGACATATAATAGTCGCGGTCGGAATCTTTCTCTACTTTGCTTAGGGTTTGACCGGAATGTTTGGCCAAGATCTCGTTCAATAGCTTTTTAATGCGCATAATTTCTTTGGTCTGGATCTCCACATCGGTGGCTTGTCCCTGCGCCCCGCCCAGCGGCTGGTGGATCATGATGCGGGCATTAGGCAGGGCAAAGCGCTTGCCTTTTTTACCGGCTGCCAAGAGGATCGCTCCAAAGCTGGCCGCCTGACCGACGCAGATAGTGGAAATAGGCGCGCGCAAATACTGCATGGTATCATAAATTGCCAATCCGGAAGTAACTACTCCCCCAGGACTGTTTATATACATGTTAATCTCTCGGTTAGCGTCTTCGGAATCCAAGAATAGTAGTTGGGCAATAATCGTATTGGCAACTTCATCATCAATCGCTGTCCCTACAAAAACAATCCTTTCTTTCAAGAGGCGGGAATAAATGTCATAAGCCCTCTCCCCGCGGGATGATTGCTCCACTACCATCGGAATTAATTGTGCTTTTTCGCGCATTGTTTATCCCTCCGTTTTGGCTTCTTTCTTTTCCTGCTTTGATTCTACTTCAACCAGCTTGGCCTTTTCAACCAGGAAATCCAGCGCCTTGCGCCTTTGCAGGTAATCAACGATGTATCCTAGCCCATCCTGCCGGACCGTTTTCTTAACCTCTTCCAGGGTCTTGCCCGCTTGGTCGGCAACTGCCTGCAATTCATGGTCAATGTCGGCAGGAGTCACTTCAATTTTTTCGACTTCAGCTACCGCCCGCAAAGCTAATTTGCCTTTAACCCGGATCTCGGCTGACTTGCGCAGTTCTTCTTTCATGGCGCTTTCTTCTTTTTTAATGCCTTTTAAATAATCTTCCAGTTTCAAGCCGCTTTGCGCCAGGGAGGCTTTGAATTCATCGAGCATAATTTCCACTTCGCGGTCAACCATGGCTTTTGGAATGTCGGCCTTGATGTCAGAGGACACCTCGGCTACCAACTTGTTCTTGACATCCTCGTCGGATTGGGTATTCTTTTCTTTTTCAACTTTTATTCCTTTATACCTGCCAAGTTTAACTTCAGGATATACCACCGCCTCAATTTTAACAACTATGGGTTTGCCTTTTTCCAGAGTGATCATTTCAATCTTAGGATAATCAACTGGCTCCATTTTGGTTTCTTCAATGATTTTAGGGTATAGGTTGGAAATAAGCTCCTGGGCGGCGTGGGATTCAATGGCATCGCGGTTTAAGTTTTTTTCGACGATATCGCGGGGCGCTTTACCGGGCCGAAACCCCGGCAATTTCATCTCTTTGGCTGATTCGGTAATGGCTTTCTCGACTTCGGTTTCAAACTCAGAATAATTTTCCTCGATTTCCATGATAACAAGATTATCTTTGCGGGTATTTTTGATGATTTTCATAACTTACGATTATACAACAGCGGGGAGAAAAACACTAATAACAATTCGAAATTTAACCGGGGAATTTTTTCAGAAAAGCATTAACCTGTTTTACATATTCGGTATAATGTTTGATGGCCAAAGGTATCGTGCTGTACACAATTTGATCATCAATTTTCATGTATTCATGGACCAATATATTGCGCATACCGGCCGATTTTTCTAATTCTTCGGCTAGCTCATTTAAAATCAGTTTGGCTTCTGCAGCGTGGCGGAAAGACGTTTTATAATCTTCGGGCGGCCGTTTTCCCAAGCTTACCGTGATATGGTCATTGATATCGCTGGCCGCTTCAACAATCAATTGCAGAAGACGTTCCGTATAGCCTTTGGTCTTTTTGTCTTTTCGATACGTCTCGAAAGGGATTTGCTCAACTTGTTTCAGCTCAATCAAGCATTCCGTAATTTTAGCCAATTTTGCCTTTAATGTCTCTTTATCTACCAATGGGAATCACCCCTTTTAAAAAATTATCAATGTATACCGAATTTAAATCCCTGAATTTTTTGGTATCGGCATAGAAGCGGGAAGAAAGGATCTTGAAAGAATCAAACAATCCTTCCTTTTCTTCATATAATACTTTTCCGTAAACCGCAATTTGATATTTTAATAATGGCGGAGCTTCATTTAATAATACCAAATCCAGCTTATCGCCAAATATTCCGACAAAATCACCCAACATTTTAGAAAACGCAGGGTACTCAATCTTGGCGGTTTTTACGTGAACAGCAATATCGATATCACTGCGAGCGTTGACATAATTGGTCAGTTGAGAGCCGTAAAGCACAACGAGATCAACATTGTTTGAAGCAGCTAATCTTTCAATTTTTTTTAGATCAATTTTCATCATACGGAATGATTTTAACACGAAATTGCCAATAGTAGAAGTATACGAATTAAATCATCTAAAATCAATTATCGCCAACCTGGAATAAATTTGTTATAATAAACCATCATGTCCAGCAAACACCCGAAATTAAACAAATGGGTCAAGGAATGCGCTGACCTGTGCCGGCCGGATAAAATTGTTTGGTGCGACGGATCGGAAGCTGAAAAAGAGCACCTAGAAAAAGAAGCGTTTAAAAGCGGCGAGATTACCCGTTTAAATCCCAAGAGATTGCCGGGCTGTGTTTATCATCGGACGGCGGCTAACGATGTTGCCCGCACCGAGCATTTAACCTACATCTGCACTCGCCATAAAAGGGATGCCGGCCCCACCAACAACTGGATGCGCCCGCAAGAGGGTTATAAGCGGGCCGGAGAAATTTTCAAGCATTCTATGCGGGGGAGGACCATGTACGTTATCCCCTTCTCGATGGGGCCGGTGGGCTCACCCTTCAGCAAAATCGGCGTCGAATTAACCGACAGCATTTATGTAGTACTTAACATGCGGGTCATAATCCGCATGTTAAGT
>JASEHX010000009.1 GCA_030018645.1 Candidatus Margulisiibacteriota bacterium
AAACTTTAAATATTCAAAAATTCAAAGAAAACATCCTCTTCCTAACCAGTCTCAAACTGGCTGCCGGGCAGGGATTCGAACCCCGATAAATAGCTCCAAAGGCTACTGGCTTGCCGTTAGCCGACCCGGCAATTAACTGACCAATCCGTTCAATCCACCCGCTTATTTGCCGATTTAATGAAGAACTCTTTTTTACAATTACCCTAATTAATCCTTTGTATTCTACACTAATATTCCTTCGATTGGAATTGATTTTATGTTTTTTAAAATATACTGTCCCAAAATTACTTGGCTTGATGGGTAATTGTCGCAACCAATATTTAATGATGCTATTAATCTTATCTTTATAGGTTTCATGGATATACAAATCACACCGAATATTATCGGGCTCAATTTGGCATATTTGTTTAAGCCATTTAATAAAAAAAGTGAGCATAATAGAGTCGGAATTAACAAATTGAACCCCCGCCGCTGACCTCTCATGTTTTTCTGAAATTATTCAATTTTTTTACGATAATATAATATGGCAAAAACACCACCAATAAGACCTGGAATACCCGCGGCAAGAACAGTGCCATCGCCCAGAAAAAACACACCTATTCCCCGCCCACCGCTCCCACCCTCCACTGCATTACCTCATACTGCCGGTCGGCCATTGTCGATAGAGCCGGTGGAGCGACCGGTTTTTGAATTGTCGGCAGAAACACCAACTATCTTGTCTGACATATTACGTCGCAATGGCTTTACAAATCTCACAAGCATAGCTTTCTCTTTTGTTCACTTTGATTCTTTGTCTCCCGAACAACAAGAACGCAATTTAAGGATCGCTTTCCAATTGGCCGAATGGCAATGTTCACCAGAAACAGTTGCTGCCGCCTTATTGATCGGTGCAGATAAATCAACTTTAAGGAGAAATCCTCAAGTCGCCCATATTTTAGAAAATCGAGCATTGCTCAATACTTTTGGCTGTGATTACAGCAGAGGAGATCAAATTGATTTGCTGCGTAGTTTGCTTTATCAAACAGCCATTAGCCATGAAGTTCTACTCCTGCTTGCCGCCGAAGATCTATTTGACTTGCCTTCTTTTATTAATCTAGGCGAAACCATCAATATCAATATTGACCAAGCTCTACGCGCCCGACATGTCACTGCCTGGATACTGAAACATTTAGGATTCGAAAAAGACGGCGGGGAATTGGAAGATTTGGGACTTTTAAACTCTGATCCGGAAAGATTGCAGGCGGCAGAGGATCGCTTTCAAGCAGAAAGCGGCGGCCTAAATCGGGAGGACGCATTATCTTATTTATCTTCACAAGCAGATCACGTTTCTCGTTTTTTAACCGCACAAGGAATTGGATACAAAATTACTTTCCGCGTTAAAAGACCTTCCAGTGTGGACCGCAAATTACAAAAAAATGGCGCGACGCAAGACATTTTAGGTGTGCGCATTATCCTAGAATCAGATGACATAGACGCTTGCCACTTTGCCCATTCAATAATAATAAGTTTTTTTACAGGGCGAGGATGGGGAATGGATAATAACTTTCACCGCGATTATATAACTCATCCTAAATCAAACGGATATCGTTCTTTGCATGATTTATTGCGTGATTCAACTGGCACCGCGATTGAGCTCCAAACCCGCACCCGGCAAATGGATATAGAGGCAGAAATCGGCGCGGCTTCCCATGCCCAATACAAAACTGGTGAACAATCCTGCCTGGCAAGTAATGCAGGCGAACGTTTCGCAGCAAAACAGCAGGGAATGGAAAACAATGGAGTAGTAATAGTTTATGATAAGCATGAGACATTGCATAAATTGGTTCCTGAAGTCAGTACCGAAGCTTCGACTGCCCTTGACCTGGCGTTTTCTGTTAGTCTCCATACAGGATTAAAAGTAACGGCTGTCACCATTGATGGGCGGCGGGCGCGTTTGAATGATGCAGTTCAGCCTGGACAAAGGGTAGTTTTTGAAGCTGGAAGAAAGGCCGAATTCCATGGACGATTAGGCTATGTCCGTACATCACTAGCAAAAGCAGTGCTAAAGGCCGCCAACCGCGGCAAGCGGGATATTGTCCAAGCAATGCAAAGCCCCGAGCAATTAATTTCTGCCGGCAAGCAACATTTGGCCAGACTACAAGCTGAATTGGAGGAATTAGGAAACTTTGCCCAAACCCAGACATTTCTTGGTTGTTTTACTGCCCGTCGAGCGCAAATATTATATTCCCTTGACAGGACTATCTCCCGTAAGGGTTTTGCCAGCATTGATGAATTTTGCATCGTCTTAGCCCTGCTTGATGAAACTGATCGTACAGAAATGCTCGATCGCTTACGAACTCGCATCCTCAACAATCTAGTATTAATAAATGTGCGGCAAAATGGAGATCACGCCACTCTAGAATTAGTAGTGGTGGACAAACCCGGTACTGCGCTATCTTTATTCCAACAATTGAAAGCCTTAGGTTTAATTATTACTCAAGCAGTCCAACAACCGGTCAGATCAAAACCTAACTGCTTATCTTCTAATAAACTAGCTGTCTTGAAAATTGATGTAAACGGCTGGACAGAAGATACTCTTGTTGATTTATACAGCCGACTGACAAGGCTTTATAATGACCTCCCCGAACTGCCGGCCCCATACGGCAAAAAAATTACAGTATCCTGTACAATAGTTGATACCCGGCCCGACGATCTTTTAAGCGCATTAGAAAAAAGGGTAGTTGATATAAAAGCAAAGGCGACAATAAGTCAATATAGGACGAGACAGCAAAAAGATAATTCTTCTTTTTCTTCAGACACTTTTTTAACTGTTATTGCAGCAATCGCTGGAATGGGAGTAAGTATTAATGAAATTACCTTTTCAGCAAATCCTAAGAAGGGAGAACCATCTAATTGTTGCATCAAAGGCTCCATTCCCCTACTTCCTCAATTAAAAAGATTTGTCCCACCCGCTAAAAGAACTTCTTTGCGGGAAATACCAAGTGTTTATGGGGCAATATTATCGAATCGCTTAGGCGAAATTGAAGGAACAAAGGGAGTTTCTGTTTTTCTGGGGTAATTGTTTAATATAAATTACGCAGTTTATTTTCTTCTTCTTGACTTAGCTTTTTTTGTCTCCGTCCCATTACGCTATGGGCAATGGCCAGCATTTTTTCCAATTTAATTTTCCCTTCTTTTCCCCAAGCAAAATTGGGAATCACCTTGGGCGTAACCCCTCCTCCGAACCAATGCGCCCCCACCCCAATTACCGCTCCGGTTGTAATCAGAGTTCCAATCCCGGTCTTGACGTGGTCGCCGATAAAACAGCCCAAAAATTGCTGGCCGCTGTCTACTTCTTTTCCATTTACCCATACTTTGACCGTCCCGTAAGTATTTTTCAAATTAGAATTAGTCGTCCCCGCCCCCAAATTGACCCACTCGCCGATGTAAGAGTGGCCGATAAAACCATAATGGGCTTTGTTGGAATAACCGTGGAAAATAGAATGACTAACTTCTCCCCCAATTTTGCATTCTGGACCAATCGAAACTGGTCCACGCAAATTAGCGTGTGCTTTTATAACTGACTTTTTGCCAATATAAATCGGTCCCGATCGCGCGTCCAGTACGGCCAATGGTTCAATCTCCGCCCCTTCTTCAATCAGGATGTTTTCGGGAGCCAAAAGAACAACAGAAGGATGTACTTGCCCCTTGACCCCTGCCTGCCGGCAGGCAGGCCTTGACCCTTGACCCTTAAGATCCCTTTCCAAATCCTCCTTCAAGCCAACCAACAAGTCCCAAAGATAACTAATCTGCTTCCCATGTTCGCCCACCGTCCGCGTGCCGCAGCGCAGGTCTTCAACTTTACGGGTTAGCGTTAATGGGTAGAAATTTTCGTTTTTCATGCTGTTTTCTTTTTGTATTTCGGGTCTTCAAACGAATAGGTATGATGCACGTGGGTCTCATAACGACCTTCTAAAATAGCCAGGACATCTTCAATAAACACGATTTCCTCGTCAGTAGGAATAACTAATATTTTTACCGGTGAATCATCGGTGGAAATCAAATTTTCTTTTTCGCGGCTGACGGCTTTCTGGTTGCGGTCTTTATCCAGTTTAATGCCTATATTGCCCAATCCTTCCAGGGTTTTTTCTCTTAACTGCCAGTTGAGCTCGCCGGCTCCGGCGGTAAAAACCACAGCATCCACCCTGCCCAATGCTGCCGAATAGGATCCAATGTATTTCCGCAAGCGGTATGCCTCAATTTCAATCGCCAGTTGACTGCGCTTATCGCCGGCTTCCGCCGCTTTTTCAATGTCCCGGCGGTCCATGTATTTGCCGGTAATTCCCAGCAAACCAGACTTTTTATTCAAGATCGAGTCAATCTCTTCAGCATAAAAACCTTCTTTTTCGATCATAAAAAGGATGATGGCCGGGTCAATATCGCCGCATCGGGTACCCATTACCGCCCCTTCCAGAGGGGTTAATCCCATGCTGGTATCAATTGATAATCCATTTTTTATCGCCGCAATACTGGCGCCATTGCCAATATGCATGGTAATTAAATTGGTCTCAGCTGGTTTTTTACCCAAGAAGAGCGCTGCCCGCCGCGAGACGTATAGGTGCGAAGTTCCGTGGAAACCGTAGCGCCGCACCCCGTACATCCCGTACCATTCATATGGTACGGCGTAAAGGAAGGCGTTTTCGGGCATAGTTTGGTGGAAGGCCGTATCAAAAACGGCAATATGGGGAATATTGGGCAGGAGTTCTTTCGCCGCCTCGATCCCGGCAATATTGGGAGGGTTGTGCAGTGGAGCTAAATCCTGCACCGCGCGGATGGCCTGCAGGACCTCGTCATTGATCATGACCGAACTTTTAAATTTTTCTCCCCCGTGCACCACCCGGTGCCCCACCGCCCGTATCTCGGACAAATCTTTCAGGACGGTCTTGCCGCCCTGGGTCAAGCGTTCAATAATTAATTTGAGCGCCGTGCGGTGATCAGGACAGTCAATGCCGATACGCTCCACCTCGCCGCTGGCCAGCACCTGATGCAGACCTGATTTGTAAAATTTGTATTTTACCGACGAACTGCCGCAATTTAACGCCAGGATAGTCATTTTATAATTGCTTTAACTCCGCGCATCTTGCTAATTAACTTACGGCCTTCAGTTGACCCCAAGACGAACATTGCCGTCGAGAGGGCATCTAGCTCACCCGCATCTTGGCCGATTAAAGTGACGCTTTGGCATCCTTTGGCCGGCTTTCTCGTCCGAGGATCAATGATATGCCGGCCGCGCTCGTAATTGCCGGAGGTTGAAACGGCTTGACCATTGCATAATTCAACTACTGCCAGCAATTTATTTTTATCGTTTGGATCCTGAATCCCAACCTTCCAAGTTCGCGGGCCAAAGACCGCAATAGACGAGTGCGCATCTATGATACCACTTTTCGCTCCTTTTTTCACCAGCCGTCCGCGGGCCGATTCTACCGCATATCCTTTGGCAATTCCGCCCAGGTCAATTTTGCCGCTGTAGCGGACATTAAAAGCCCCTTTGGTTAATTGGCGCATTTTCTCGGATAAAACCAATATTCTCCGCATATCTTCTGACATAACCACTTTCTCTCCCCGGTTAATCCGGCTGACTTCACTGCTGGGATCGAAGCGGTTGAAAAGTTTTTCCAGGCGCTTTATCTCCTCAATTGCCATTGACGCATATTGGCCGGCATATTCTCCTTCCACCTTAACCCTAATAATAGTATCCATGGCAACTATCTCTTTGTCCGCAGATCGCGCCCGAAAGAAGGAAAAATAGAATAAAACAAAAATCAAGACGACGAGAATAAGATAAATTAGTTTTTTCATAACAACTTTTATTTTCACTGACGTGATTAGCGGCGAAAATTTATTGCAAGCCAGCTAAACAAGTTTATTAAAAGAAATAAGTTGAGCAAAATCCACCAGCGCGGTTAACGCGCGGCTGTCAGTTTCAATGCCCCACTCCTCCGCCGCCGCCACTGGATTTAAACCGCCCGGAATAACGACGCCTACCCGATCCACCCCAACCAGCATGCCTAATACCGGCTGGTTGGGCCGGCCAATATATAACGTATTCCCCAATCCGGCTTCTTCGGCTTCAACCAAGACCGTTTCCGCCGCTTGGCGGGAAATAGCGGGAATTTCGCGCAGGCCGGCCAATATTTTACCCGACCCGCTAGTGGCCTCGCGCACGCTGGTCATTTTACTGCGCAAGAAAATTTCGTGCGGATCAAGGGTTGAGCCAGCATAGCTGATCAAATCAGTAAAACGGGTAGGTTTCCCTTCCTCAATCTGCAGGACGCCGCCGAATTTTGACTCAACCGGAATTGAATGTTTCAATAAAATTCCATTTAGATTGATCGTGCAAAGCGTGCCAAAGCCCACTTTGCCTTTGGGCACAATGACGCCGCCAATTTCTTCCCCCGGCTGGGCCACAAATACCAATTTCCCCATGCCCAATTTTTTCTCAAACACTTCCCGCATAATTTTCAAGGCCTTTTTGAATTCACTTTTATGAAAAAAAGAAATATTAAGGATTACACTGCCGGCTCTTTTTTCTAGATCAAAATCCATGAGATACGACATGGTTTCAATCCGCGAGCTGACCAGTCCAACTTTGTCAGACACTAGGGAATTTTTAAGCTCTTCAATCCCTTTGCTGGTTATCATACGCCCTTCTTTCCAAAAACCTTTGACCAACCCGCGGTCGTTCATGATCTTTAAATGATAGCGCACTGCGCGCTCGGTTAGATCATAGCCGTAATCTTTCAGCTTTTGCGATATTTCCGCCGAGCCGATCGGCTCCTTCGCGTCAGCGATAATTTTCAAGACAGCATTAATTTTTTTCTCAATATCTTGCATGGTATTATTATAACATACGCGAATAATATCCCTCATCCACTGTGTTAAAACGGTAACGTCCCGGTAGATTTTGCTTGGTGGGTGAGGGATAAATACGGCTTGACTTACGGTAAAGGGTTGCCGTATAATGCCTCATTACCTAAAAGGAGGGCCCTAAAATGGTTAAAGGAATCATCGAACAGGTCAAGAAGAGGAATCCAGGGGAGGCCGAGTTTCATCAGGCAGTCGAAGAGGTGCTCGAGTCAATTGCTCCGGTCCTGGAAAAGCACCCTGAATACAAGACGGCAAAAATCGCGGAAAGGGTGGTGGAACCGGAGAGGCAGTTAATGTTCCGCGTGCCCTGGCAGGATGACAAGGGCCAAGTTCAGGTCAACCGCGGTTTCCGGATTGAATTTAACAGCGCTATCGGCCCTTACAAAGGCGGCTTGCGCTTCCACCCGTCGGTATATCTGGGGATTATCAAGTTTTTAGGCTTCGAACAGATCTTCAAAAATTCATTGACCGGTCTTGCCATGGGCGGCGGCAAAGGTGGGGCCGATTTTGATCCCAAAGGAAAATCAGACAGCGAAGTGATGCGCTTCTGCCAAAGCTTTATGGCCGAACTGTTCCGCCACATTGGACCGGATACCGACGTTCCAGCCGGCGATATCGGCGTGGGCGGCCGGGAAATTGGCTTTATGTACGGCATGTACAAGAAACTGCGCAATGAATTTACCGGCGTATTGACCGGCAAAGGTCTCGATTGGGGCGGCAGTTTGGTCAGGACCGAGGCCACTGGCTACGGGTTAATTTATTTCTTGTTGGAAATGTTAAAAGATATGGGCAAAAGCCTAAAGGGGGCAGCGGTTGTCAGTTCCGGTTCCGGCAATGTTTCCATTTACGCTGTACAAAAATGCCAGGAACTGGGAGCCAAGGTAGTTGCTGTGAGCGACTCCAACGGCTATGTAGTTGACCCGGAAGGCATCAAACTTAACACCGTTAAACGGCTAAAAGAAGTAGAACGCAAGCGCATCAGCGAATACGTCAAGGAACACACCGGTGCCAAATACCATGAGGGCTGCAACGGTATCTGGACAGTAAAATGCGATATCGCGCTCCCCAATGCGACGCAAAACGAAATTGACGAAAAGGCCGCCGCCAAGCTAGTGGAAAATGGCGTTTGGGCAGTCGCCGAAGGCGCCAACATGCCGTCGACCCCGGAAGCCATTAAGGTTTTCTTAAAAAACAAGGTAGCTTTTGGGCCAGCTAAGGCCGCTAACGCCGGCGGGGTTGCCACTTCCGGCCTTGAAATGGCGCAAAATAGCCAGCGCCTCTCGTGGAGCTTTGAAGAAACCGACAAATACCTGGAAAGGATCATGAAGAATATTTATGCCCAGGCCAAAAAGGCCTCGGAAGAATACGATCAGCCGGGAAACCTTGTCGTCGGCGCCAACATTGCGGGGTTTGAGAAAGTCGCCCGCGCAATGTACGCGCAGGGCCTAGTATAGCTTACAAAGCTTCTAAGTACTTATCCAGCTCCCACGGGGTAATTTGCATGCGATAGTCGTCAAATTCGGCGATCTTGGCATCATAGAAGTTTTGGAAAGTATGTTTGCCCAGCGCCTCTTTGATGACCTCGTCTTTTGACAGTTCTTCAATTGCCCGTTTGATGGAAAACGGCAGCATGTCAATATTGAGTTCTTTCAACTGGTGCGATTCAAGCTCATAAACGTCTTCTTCCACCGGCTTGGATGGCTTCATCCCCTTTTTAATACCGTCTAACCCGGTTTTTAACATGGCCGCGAAAGCTAGGTACGGGTTGCATGACGGATCGGGACAGCGCAGTTCAAGGCGAGTAGATTGTTCGCGGCCCGGCGAATAGCGCGGGATGCGGATTAACGCCGAGCGGTTGATTTGCGCCCAGCAAATGTAGACCGGCGCTTCGTAGCCGGAAACCAGCCGTTTATACGAATTGACCGTCGGAGCCAAAATGGCGCTTAGCGGCCGGGCATGCGCCAACTGTCCTGCCAAATAGCCGTAAGCGATATGCGATAATTTATACTTATCTTTGGCATCAAAGAACAGGTTCTTCCCCTTCCTGTTAAACAATGATTGGTGCACATGCATCCCCGACCCTGCTTGGCCAAAGAGCGGTTTGGGCATAAAGGAAGCATACAAGCCGTGCTGGGCGGCAATCGATTTGATGACATATTTTAGGGTAATGGTGTTATCGGCCGATGACAGCGCATCCGAGTATTTGACGTCAATTTCATGCTGGCCGGGCCCCACTTCGTGGTGCGACATTTCCGAGACCATTCCCATGGCCTCCAGGGCAAAAACAATATCTTCTCTTACTTCCGACGCAAAATCGCGGGCAGGGTAATCGAAGTAGCCGCCGATATCGTGGGGAACGGTGGTAATTTTGTCGTTTTCTTTTTTGAAGAGATAAAACTCCACTTCCGGACCGGTATTGAAAATATAGCCCAATTTGGCCGCGTCATCCAGGGCTTTCTTTAAGATAGATCGCGGATCGCCCTCAAACGGCTTGCCGTCGGGGGTCATGACATCACAAATAAATCGGGCCGATTTTTTGTCCTCTATTTTCCAAGGGATAACTTGGTAGGTTTTGGGATCGGGCCGCAGGATCATATCGGATTCGCAGATCCTGACAAACCCCTGGATCGACGATCCGTCAAACCAAACTCCCTTCTCTAAAGCATCCTGCAGTCTGGTGACAGGGATAGTCACGCATTTCATCATCCCTAAAATATCAGTAAACTGGAGCAAAATAAACTTGATGCCGTCGGACTTTGCCTTTTTGATAATATCTTTTGCCGCTGAATTTAATGCCATGTGGAAGTCCTCCTCTTTGGCTTGATTATACCCGATGCCTAATTATTAGGCAAGGTTGGACTAAGCTTCATTTCTGACAATTTCCGCAAAAAAAAGTCCCCCTCTGCCCCATCGCCTCGCGTTTGATAGTCGTCCCGCATTTGGGACACGGTTGGTTTTTTTTGCCGTAAACCTTTAGCCGTAATTGAAACCCGCCCTTTTCGCCTTTAGCATCTACATACCAACTGTCTGAAGTCCCGCGATATTTGATGGCCTCTTCCAATACCTCCTCAATAGCATGCTGCATTTTTTTTATTTCTGCCTCGCTAAGACTGGATGCCTTGCGGTGCGGATTGATGCCGGCGCGGAACAGGGCTTCGTTAGCATAAATATTGCCGACACCGGACAGCAATTTTTGGTCAAGCAAAAGGACTTTAATAGAGCTATGTCTTTTGGAAAAAATCTTTTTAAGATACTCCACTGTAAATTCTTTCTGCAGAGGTTCAGGCCCCAGCTTTAGATTGGGCATAGCTTCAAAGAAGCGGATTTTGCCGAACAGCCGCGCGTCAGAGAAATAAAGATTTTTGCCGCCGGAAAGGTTAAAAACAATCTTCACATATTTATCTGGCGCAAAAAGGAGGCGGCCGGTCATTCCCAGATGGATAGTAAGATAATTACCAGAGGCCAATTCAAACAACATGTACTTGGCTTGGCGGGTTAGGCCTTTGAACTTTTGGCCGATCAGTTTTTTCTTGAATTGTTCGGGGCTGATACCCTTAATATTGCGGTGGTCTTTTATTTCGATCCCTTCAATTTTGCGGCCAACAATGAACGGTTCAATTTCTCTTTTGATAGTTTCGACTTCCGGCAGTTCGGGCATGGGCTAAACAACTTCGCGGAAAATATCGATCATTATTTCAAACAAAGCTAGGACCAAAGGGCCAATGAGGATGCCCGGCAACCCCATCAGCGGAATCCCGCCTAAGATGCCGAAGAAAATGATGAGCGGATGGATCCCTGCCCTATCCCCCACAATCTTGGGCTTCAAGAAATTATCTATCGTGCTGACCACCAAAAAACCCCAAGCCAGCAGGGCAAAGGCCGGCCAATAAACTTCGCTAAAAGAACCTTTAATAAAAAGGTAGATGACTATGGGAAACCAAACCATAGCGGCGCCCAGCATGGGAATGACCGAAATAATGGCGGTCATAAATCCCCACAGCACCGGGTTGGGAACGCCAAACGCCCAAAAACCTAAGAAGGCCAAAAAGCCCTGTAAAATACCGACTAATATCTGCCCCAAGATCATACTGCGGCTGATATCGTCAAATTTGGCAAAAATCTGCTTGTAACGTTGTTCAGGCAGGGGAAAGACATTCCTAACAATTGTATTAATGTTCTTCCCGCCTTTAAGGAAAAAGTATAAGCAGAAAATGGTTACAAAAATACTGAAAATGACATTGGGGATGGCGCGCAGTACCCCTTGCAGCCAGCCCATTGACTGGCCGGCAAAACTGATCAACGGCGTTTTGTATTGGTATAAAATCCCCAAACGCTCTTTGATAAAGGCCGGGATAATGCCGTTAAAGTCGGGCTGTTTAATCATATTTTGCAAGAAATAATAACCGCTGCGGATCTCATCGTCTAATGATGCATAGACCACTGCCAGCGGGATTAAAACGATGAGGATGATTATCATAACGGTCAGCAAAGCGGCTAAACTTTCCGCCGGCAGGAAAGCCGGTATTTTTTTTAAGATACTTTTATAAACGGGATAAAATAAATACGCCAGGACGGCTGCGCCGATTATGGCTACGATGAACGGTCTGATGATCAAGAAAGACAAATAAAGAATGATAACGGCCACCGCAATACTGACCGCTCGGCGATAGGCAACCAATTGCTCGTCTTGTAGCATAGGTAAGGTTATTATAATAGCTGGCCCGGTTTACTGCAAGGCCATTATTTTCCCGCATTCCGCACTGCCCTTTTCCAATATTTCCAGCGCATGCGGAATAATTGGCAAGAGAATGGCAAGACATTCTTTGACGGCTTTCGGACTGCCGGGAAGGTTGATAATCAAACTTTTTCCCCGGCTGCCGGACAAGGCGCGCGAAAGCGCCGCGGTTGGCTTCATTTTATATGATTCGAAGCGGATGATTTCCGCAATTCCAGGAATTTCGCGATCAATCACCTGGCGGGTGGCTTCGGGCGTAACGTCCCGACGGGAAAGACCGGTCCCGCCGGTGGTAAGTACTAAATCACAGTTTTTTACGTCAACCAAATTGATAACTGCAGCCGTAATTTGCGGGATTTCGTCCGGCACAATAATATATTCAAATGAATCTGCCGCCAGGCCTTGGCGGATTGCTGGACCGCTTAAGTCATCGCGCTCGCCGTTAAACCCCTTGTCCGAAACGGTAATAATGCCAACTTTCATTGAACTGCCTCCAAATTATCGCCGGCTTTAACCTTGCCGCTTCTTAACACTTTAGCAAAAACTCCCTCCCGGGGCATGATGCAGTCACCCGTCTGGTAATAAATTAGACAGTGTTCCGGGCATTCTTTGCCGATTTTGGTTATTTCAACTTTTGTCTCACCGATGTTTAGGCTGCTGCCAATTTTAAAAGACGACAGTTCAATTCCTCGAACAATAATATTCTCGCCAAAGGCGCCGTTTTCTAATTGCAGTCCTTTGGCTTTCATCTTTTCAATACTTTCCTCCGTCAACAAACTAACCTGGCGCGGCCCCCCCTGGGCATGGAAGTCGCCCTCCACCCCTATTCCTGCCAGCAATTGGATTTCTTTAACCTCTGCCTTTGGCCCTTTACGCGGGCTTAAACAGACTGCTTTGACTTGTGCCATAAATGGATATCTCCGATTACCATTTTTTTATCAACCGCCTTACACATATCGTATATGGTTAAAGCTGCTACTGAAACCGCCGCTAACGCCTCCATTTCCACTCCGGTTCGGCCCCTGCAAGCCGCGGCGGCTTCAATCAGAATCTTATTGGTTTTAACTTGGAATTGCAGGTCGATAAAAGTCAAAAGCAACGGGTGGCAAAGGGGGATCAAGTCCGCGGTCCGCTTGGCGGCTTGTATCCCCGCAATTTTTGCCGCGGCTAATACATCCCCTTTTTTCATTTTGTTGCGTTTAATCATGTTAATGGTGTTTCTTGCCAGCTTGATCGATCCTTTCGCAATAGCAACCCTTTTAACCTCGGGCTTTTCCCCCACATCCACCATCTTTGCTTTACCAGTTTGATCAAGATGAGAAAAATTACCCGCCAATTTCGATCATCTCCCTTTTTTTGGATTTTTCGCCTTTTTCCGGCTTGTCGGCAACGGCCTTGTAAAATGCTTCCTCCAAGTTTTTTTCTTTTCGGACATCAACTTCCTGGTCAGAAAACAAACAAGACCGCAGTTTCCCATCCGCCGTCAGGCGCAAACGGTTGCAAATGACGCAATTTCCGCCCGCCCCTCCTTCCACCATGTAATAATCGCCGCTTTTTAAGTCCATTTTCTTGATAAAGCGCGCCTTCAGTCCGTTTTCGTCGGCAAATTGAATAAAATGTTCTTTTTCGTCGACATTAAAGTTATCAACCAAGACCACGTTCAATTTGGTTTTTTCAAAGCCAGCGGCGCGGGCGGCTTGGATGCCGGCCAAGGCAGCAGCTAAGCTCCCTCCTCTGGTGATTTGGGCATACCTTTCGGGCAACAGTGAATCTAAACTGATATTCAAGCGGGTTAGTCCGGCTGATTTTAATGCTGACGCATAACTAGGCAGCAGAGTCCCGTTGGTGGTCATGGCCAATATTTTGACTCCTTTATTCTCTGCCAGTTTGGCAACCAAATCAACAATCCCCCGCCGCACCAGCGGCTCACCCCCGGTCAACCGGAATTTATAAAAGCCCAACTTGACCGCCGTTTTGACAATTTCTTCAATTTCTTCAAAACTTAATATTTCGGCATGGGTTTTCAGCGCGATTCCTTCTTCCGGCATACAATAGGTACAGCGCAGGTTACAGCGGTCGGTCACTGCGATGCGCAAGTAATAAATTTCTCGGTTATATTGGTCTAACATCAATTATTTCCCCATCTCGTATTTTCTTTGTCCCCTTTTTAAGGTGAATGAAAGCATTAACCGCGGTTAAGGCATGAATATGGGCCGATCCATGAAAATTAATGGGGAAGGCCCCAACCTCTCTGAACAAAATGGCTGGATAATATTGCTCGCAGTCAGCCTTTTCCCTCTCAAAATCCCCAAGCAGGGAGGTTTTCTCGGTTTCATTCGATATGTATTTATGGGCTAACTTATCAATCAGCGGCGCAACTAAAAGCTCAAAAATAATAAAGGCAGAAACTGGATTGCCCGGGAGTCCAAATATAAATTTCCCGTCTTTTATTCCAAAGGTTGTCGGTCTCCCCGGCTTGATCGCGATCTTATCGAAAATAATTTCAACCCCGCATTTTTTTAGGACCTCTTTTACAAAGTCATAATCCCCAACCGATACTCCGCCGGATATGATCAAAATGTCAGATTTAGTCAGCCCATTTTCAACCATTTTTCGGGTAGCTTCAAAGTCATCTTCCGCTGTGCCCAAATAATTTCCGTTTACGCCCCTTTTTTTCAATTGGGCTAAAAGCATGGGGCTGTTGCTGTTCCTTATCTGCCCGAGACGAGGCATTTGGTTTGGTTCAACCAATTCAGATCCGGTCGCAATCACCGATACTTTGGGTAAACAATATGTCTTAATGCTGGTTTTTCCCGATACTGCCAAAACCGCGATTTCCTGCGGGCGAATTTCCTTGCCCTTCCTTAAAACGACTCTCCCTTTTTTTATATCTTCCCCTTTTTTAGAAACATTTGATTTTTGAGGGGCGGTTATAACTTTTACGAATTTTTTTTCAATCTCCTCAACATTTTCAAGGGGAATAACCAGATCCGCTCCTTTAGGAAGCATCGCCCCGGTCATAATTCTCGCGCACTCGCCCCATCTAATTCTTTTGGCGGCGATTTTGCCTGCCGGAATGTCTTCTATCACCCTAAAAACAGCGGAATGATCTTTTGCTTTTACGGCAAAACCGTCCATTGCTGCCCTGTCAAAAGATGGGACATCGTCATCCGAATAAACTTTTTCGGCCAGAACCCTCCCCAAAGCCTGGGAAAGTTCAATTTCTTCCCATCTTTCGAGCCCAAAAGGCTTGGCATGTTTCAAGACTAAACTTAACGCTTTTCTTAGAGAAAGCATGTAGCCCACTCCACCCCAAAAAATTCCGCGATCTCCGCCGACTTGGGATTTTTCATTACTTCCCGGGGATGTCCCTCTTGGACAATGGTAAAATTCAGCATGATCATCAAGTGGTCCGCCACGGCTGCAGCTTCAGCATGATTATGCGTTACCCAGATGGTTTCGATTTTATTTTCAATTATTATGGTTTTTAATTCCTTCCTTAGCCGGACCTGCGTTCTAAAATCTAGGTTAGCAAAAGGTTCATCTAAAAGCAGGACTTTGGGCTCCAAGACAAAAGCGCGGGCCAGGGCAACTTTTTGCGCTTCTCCGCCGGAAAGGGTCAAGGCCCGCCGCCCAGCCAGATGCGCAATTCCTAATTTGGTTAGCCAAACATTGACTGGCTGGTCAATATTTTTGGCTTTCCGAAATTTTAATCCGAGCGCAATATTTTCTCTGACTGTAAGGTCAAACAAAAGCGGTTCCTGAAAAACCATCGCCATCTGTCGATCAACGCAACCCACTTCCAATCCCATCAATCGCCTTAAGTAGGTGCTCTTGCCTGCCCCGTTCGGCCCCAACAATGCCTTGATCATACCTGCCTCGCTCTCTGCTGGATGAGGGTTAATCCTAAATTAACGGAGAACGAGAGCGCCAGCAGCAGCAGGCCGAGAAGAACGGCTAGTTCAATCTCGCCGCGTTGCGATTCCAGCACAATGGCAGTCGTCATCACCCGCGTTTGTCCTTTGATGTTGCCGCCCACCATCATCACCGCGCCGACCTCGGAAATAATACCGCCGAAGCCCGCCATGACCGCGGCAAAAAGCGACAACCGGGTTTCCCTGATCAACAGCCAGGCCTTTTGCCAGCCCTGGGCGCCCAGGGCTTCTGCCTGCCATTTGTATTTTTGCGGAACCGACTGGATGGCCGCCAGGGTCAGGCCGGCAATGATTGGCGTAGCAAGTATTACCTGGGCAATGATCATGGCCGCCGGGGTATAGATCAGGTTAAAAAATCCTAAAGGCCCGCCGCGCCAGAGGAAAAGCAAGACCAGCAATCCCACAACTACCGGCGGCAAGCCCATGCCGGTGTTGATTACCCCGATAACCAGTTTCCTGGCTGGAAACTCATGCAAGGCCACAAATACTCCCAAGCTGACGCCGACCAGGATTGAGATCAAAAGGGCCGTCCCGGAAACCTGCAGGGTTGTAATAATTATGGCTATAACATCTTGGCTAATCATAATCAAGAATAAAAATTGGTCCCCCAAATCGTTCTTTTCCAAAATTAGCAATCAATTTCTTAGCTGCCGGAGAGGAAATGAAGTCCGCAAAGCGTTTAGCTCCGTCAGCCTTGACTTTAGGATGCCGCTTCGGATTGACTTCGATCATATGGTATGGATTTAAAAGCGGTTTATCTCCTTCACGTAAAATGACCAGCTTGATCCGGTTTTTAAAACTTAAATAGGTCGCGCGATCGGCCAGGGTATAGGCATTTTTCTGGTCCGCAATTAAGAGGGTGGCTCCCATTCCTTGGCCGGTTTCAATGTAGCATTGGTTTGAGATAATTGCATCCGCATCCGGCCAGAGGGAAAGCTCTTTTGCGTGTGTGCCTGACTTGTCCCCGCGGGAAACAAAGAGTGAACCAGCAGCTGCAATTTTCTTGAATGCTTCTCCGATTGATTTGGACGCAGCCGCGGAAGCTGGATCATTTGATGGTCCCAGCAAAACAAAATCGTTGTGCATTACCGCCCGGCGGCTGGTCCCGTTGCCCTCTGCCATAAATTTTTCTTCATCTTTGGGCGAATGGACCAGTAGGATATCCGCCTCGCCGCGCCGCCCCATTTCCAGCGCCATGCCCGAACCCACGCCAATCACCTTGACCTTGATCCCGGTTTGCTTTTCAAAAGGCGGGATGAGCGCATCCAGCAAGCCAGAATCAACCGTACTGGTAGTGGTGGCTAATATTATTGACCTCACTGCCCATAAAGGATTGATGGTTAAAGCAATCAATAGAAACAACAATCCGAGCCGAAGAAACACTTGAAACTGTTTTCGCATGCTTTCTCCTTTCCAAACACGGGAGGCCAAGCCATTTCTAGCTCAACCCTATCGTCCCACCGCCCTATCTTGAAAGACTTAGGCCAATGGGATCGGAGTTTATCGCATCCACTATATCAAGGTCTGCAATTCTAACAGCAGAACATTATTATTGATCTGCGTTGTTTCTTCCCCTACAATGTTATAATTTAAGACTAATTTTGAATCTCTGTTCATTTGGCAACTGCCGCCAATTATCAAAGTATTGACAATGTTCCCGGTAACCGCCGTATTAGGATCATAAATTTCATACCTTACCAGCGGTTCAAAGCTAGCCACTAGGCAGGTTGCCTGGATATAGCTGTCCTGCACCTTGGCGGAAGCCGCGATATTCTGGCCTAACACATATTCAGCTATAACCTGGTAGGGCATATTGTTCCACTCAACATAGAGCCCAATATCTTTTTTAGAGGTTTCAGCCGAAGCTGTGCCGGCCGCGCCCAAATAACCGGAAAGGCAAACATCCATAAAATTGTTTTTGTAATTTAGCCGTCCGCAGAGATCTTTTGTTTTATTGGTATCTGCCGTCCCGGCGCCGTTAACAATCGCGCCGTCATAATAAAACCCGGTTAAATAGGGGACCGCTCCCATAACCCGCATCCCGTAATCACGGGCGGAAACCATCGTGTTGTAATAGGTCGGATTTAGGCCGGTGCCGTAAATTGTCTTGTATTTTGCCGAATCATAAGCAAATGGGACCAAAAATTGGCCTACTTTAAGGTTGTTGAGATATAAGGCCGGAAATTTCATTTCTACATAAGCATCAGCCATAGCAACCGTGCCGCCGGTTGAAAGCCCGGCGAAATCGGGTTGGATTAAAAATAACATATTCGGTGCAATGTCGGCGGTAAGTTTAATGCGCGCACGGGATAAGCTGAACGAATCCGGCTGATTAGCCGCTTCATTAAAAGTGTAGCGCACCCGCAATGAGCCGGAAAGATTTGTCTTTCTCATAAATCCGGGGATCGATACGGTCTCGGACGTTATCCTGGTTGGAACACACCCATCCGACCCTATTGCCGCTGGCACAGCCGCCGGCGTTTTTTTGAGACTTTTCTCTGGTTTGGCCGCAAGTGAAACTGAAGCTAAGCAAATTAACAGCAACCCGATCAATAGATTTTTTTTCATGTTTTCCCTTTCCATCTTTGATTGACCTAATTCGGAACTATTCAGCCCTCACCCCGCTAATACTAAAGCTCCCTCCCCTCTCCCACTGGGAGAGGGGGGCATCCTCAAGGTAAGCGGGTGAGGGATGCCTGAACAATTACCCTAATTCAGTATACCAAAAAACAAACACCCTTACAAACCTTTTTCCTGGATTATGTGAATTGTTTCACATAATCCTGTCTTTAGCCGAATAAACATTCATCCTTTTTCCCCTGGCAAAGCCAACTAAGGTCATCCCCATTTCCTGTGCGATTCGAATTGCTAGATCAGTCGGCGCGGAAGGCGAAACAATGATGGGCACATCCCGTTTTAAGGCCTTGATTACGATCTCGGAGGTGAGCCGCCCGCTGGTTAGGAGTAAGCGATCCCTAAGACCAACCCCTTCCCACAACGCTTCCCCAAATATCTTGTCCAGCGCGTTATGCCGTCCTAGATCTTCGGCAAATAATAATATTTTCTCGCCGTCAGAAAGGGCGGCGCTGTGCACTCCGCCGGTTTCCTTGAAAAGCTCTGATTTCTTTTGGAATTCATTGATTAAAGACAATATTTTATCCGCAGAAATTTTAATTTGAGATTCATTGTTTCGGCACTGGCTGAAGTCCTTATAATCAAAAAAAGTCATTCCCTTGCCGCAGCCGGAAGTGATGATGCGCCGGCCGAAGATGGTTTCTATTTCGACTTTCTTTATATCTTTGATCTTGATCCTGACGGTGGTGATCTTTTTATCAAGCAGGATCGATTCAATATCTTCTTTGGAGCTGATAAATCCTTCTGAAAGTAAAAAACCAATCGCGAGAAAATCCATCTTATCTGGACTGCACAGCAGGGTAATAAGCTGTTCCTCGTTCAAAACAATCGTCAGCGGGACCTCAACGGCAGCAACGTCGTCGATTTCCTCTGGCTTTCCTTCCCTATACTTGGTTATTTTTACTGGTTCTTTCATGCCGCTTTAATTCCATCAGATGGTTGATGTTGCAAAAAGATTTCAGCTCTGGATCGGCTTTCTTTAATTCTTCTTCGGGGACAAATTTGATATCGATCTTTTCATAAAGCGAGCTGATCTTATACTGCCCCACCCCGATCATTTCTTCCATTGCCGCCAGGCATTGCCGGGAATAAACCGCCAACAGCGGTTCGGGAAAACCCTTTACTACCGGCACTACGGCGTTATAGCCGGTTATAGCAATAAGATAGGCGGCTAATTCTGGCTTGATCAAAGGCATATCGCAGGCAACGATAAAGTTCAACGCTTCATTCGAATAGGTGAGGCCGGCGTGTAATCCGCCCAGCGGGCCGATGTTCTTATAGATATCCGCCGCCACCAGGCAGCCAAGTTTCGCGTAATTATTTGGATGATTGGTTACAATTATATGTTTACGAAAGAGCATCCCCAAAGCCGAAAGGATCCTTTCGATAATGGGAACGCCCTCAAATTTTACCAACGCCTTATCTTTCCCAAACCGGCTGGATTTCCCGCCGGCAAGAATGACAAGGTTCATCTATTTTGTTTCGCAGGCAGTTTCACGCAGATACGCAAATGCATAAATTGCACCCACAAAAACCGCCCCGCCGACAATATTGCCAAGCGTAACCGGGATAAGGTTATTATAAACAAACCCGCTCCAGGTCAAATTGGCTAATTTTTCCCCAGCCAAACCAGAAGCGGCAACCACTGCCGCGTTGCTTTTTAGCAGCAGCCCCATCGGGATAAAATACATGTTCGCCACGCTGTGCTCAAAACCGGAAGCAACGAAGGCCATGATCGGGAAAAAGATGGCAAAAATCTTTCCAACTACATCTTTGCTGGCCAGCGCCAGCCATATGGCTAAACATACCAGCCAGTTACAGCCGATGCCGCGGGCAAAGGCCTCAACCCAAGTTATGTTAACCTTGGCCGTCGCTATAGATAAAGCGGAAGCGCCTACTCCCAATTGGTTAATGGCCCAGAGGCCGGAATAAAACATGATATAAACCAAGAGCAGAGAGCCGATAAAATTGGCCAGGTAAACTACAACCCAATTTTTTAGCATGTCCAGCCAGCTGACTTCGCCTTTGATCACGCCGGTTAAAATCAGATTATTGCCGGTAAAAAGCTCGGCGCCGCCGATAACTACCAGCATAAGGCCGACGCTAAAGACCGCACCTCCCAAAAACCGGGCAAATCCCATGCCGACATATTTTGCTAAATCGTGGGTCACCATGGTCATTAGCTCGGCTCCAAAGCCGATATATGCCCCCGCTAATATGCCCAGCAAAACAATTGAAATAAAACTCAAAGAACATTTTTTCTTTCCAACCGTAACCAAACTTTGTGCTATTTCCTGCGGAGTATTAAAACCGTTAGACATTATATTCACCTCCTCTTATTGTCTTTAAAATTCCCTCGTCATCAATTTCATCTCTGCACAAGTAAACACCGGGCCGTCAAGACAAACATATTTGGGCCCAATATTGCAGTGGTTGCACTTGCATACCCCGCATTTCATATGCCGCTCAAGCGTGGAAATAATGTGATCATCAGCAAAACCCAGGATCGTCAAATCTTTCAGCACAAAAGGGATCATCACCGGCGGCCCGCAAACTATTGCCTTGGTAGTTTTGGTATTAACTTTGGCTTTCGGCAAAAGCGTCGTGACCAACCCAACGTTCCCGTCGCAAAGGTTTTCGCCCATATCCACGGTCGTAATGACCTGGGCGCTTTTTCTCCAACCCGCCTTTAACTCCTCTTTAAAAACCATGTCATCATAAGTGCGCGCGCCGTAAAGGATGGTTATCTTCCCAAAATCAGCCTTTTTCTCCAGCACATAATTAATCAGCGACCGCAAAGGCGCCAGCCCAATCCCCCCTCCTACAAATAAAAGGTCAAACCCCTTGAGAGAGTCCGCTGAAAAACCATTCCCGTACGGTCCGCGCAAGCCGATCTCATCGTCAATTTTCATTTTATGCAGTTCAGCCGTTAAACTGCCGACGCATTTCACGGCAAACTCGATGCTCCCCTTCTGGGTTGGGCTTGAAGTAATCGAAATTGGCGCTTCGCCGTGTCCAAAGACCGAAAGCATAAAAAACTGGCCGGGCTTATAAGCGGTAAATTTTTCGGGATCTTTGAATTCAATTGTGAATAATTTCACATCCGGCGTTTCCTGCGCTATTTTCTTGATCACGGCTATTTGGGGTAAATAAAGGTTTTCCATCTATGTTCCTCTGGTTAGGATGCTCCGGGTGACCCGGGCCATATCGATTTTGCCCGGACAAGTGGTGGTACAGCGCCCGCAGCCCACACAACCCCTTTCGCCGAATTTATCAAACTCATAATAAAGCTTGTGGTAATAGCGGCGCATGAAGCGGTCTTTCTTTTCCCCGCGCGGGTTGTGTCCGCCGGCCATGTTGGTATAACCGGCAAACGTGCAGTTGTCCCAGGTGCGGATGCGGAACCCTTCATCTTCGCTGACCTCTTTATCAACTACATTGAAGCAGATACAGCAAGGGCAAACGTAGGAACAGCCGCCGCAATTCTGACAGCGTTTGGCCATGTTCTCCCACAGCATATCCGGCACTTCGTCTTTTTTTAATTTCTCCGTTACCGAACGCTGGTCGACATAGGTGTGAAACATTCCCTTTGATTCCAGCAGCAGTTCAAATCGCTTTTTGTCAGCATCGCTGGGAGCGGCTTTGAACAAATGTTGATATTTGCCTTCCGTCAGCGCCTTGCCCTTCTCCGACCCGACCTCAACCAGGTATTGGTCGCCAAAATCAATCAACTGAATATCAAAATTCTCTTTAGCAAAAGGCCCGGCATCTGCATAAACGCAGAAACAATTGACGCCCGGCTGGTTGCAGGCAATGGTAACGATGGTCGTTTGTTCCCGTCGTTTAAGATAGTAGATGTCGTTTAATCCGTCGGCGGTGTTCCATTTATCGCAAAATGAAAGGGCGGCATTGTCGCAGGGCCTGACGCCGAAGATCACCCTTTTCATTTCAGAAACCACCGGCTCAACCTGTATTCCGCCGGGACCTCTTTTGTACTTTAATATCTTGTCCATTTGGGGAAAGAAAAAGCGTTTGATTGACATCCAGGGCGGCGCTTCATACGGGCCAAGGAATGCCTCGTCAGCAGAATCAATAAATTCATAAAACAGATCGCCGTGGGACTGTTCCGGCGCGATGACTTTGGTCTCTTCAAGCATTGCCGTCAGCCAGGGCTTAATCTTTTCCTTATCTATGGCTTTTACTTCCAGCATCATTATTGGCTAACCTCAACTTTCGCTGCGCATACTTTGAATTCGGGAATTTTGGATTTAGGGTCCAGCGCGTCATTGGTCAAGATATTGGCCGCCGCTTCCCTAAAATGGAACGGGATAAAAATGGTTTTTCCCGGCACGATTGTCGACACTTGCGCGCGGATATTAATCGATCCGCGGCGGGTGATAACTTTTACAAAACAGCCGCTGCGGATACCAAGCTCCTTTGCGTCCGCTGGATTGACCTCAACAAAACCTTCCGGATGCTCGCGATGGAGCTGGCTGGTTTTCCGGGTCATAGTCCCGGTGTGGAAATGAAAATACATCCTGCCGGTCGTCAAAGTGAAAGGATATTCGCGGTCGGTTTCTTCGGCGGGAGGAAGGTGGTCGATCGGCGAAAATTTTCCTTTGCCTCTCGAAAAGGCCTCGCGGTGCAGGAATTTCGTCCCCGGATGCTCGCGCTTTGGGCAGGGCCATTGCAGGCCAAATTCTTCCAGCCGGTCATAGAATATCCCGCCATATATCGGGGTGACGGACGCGATCTCTTCCATTATTTTGGCCGGTGAGCCGTAATCCATTTTATATCCGAGCAGTTTTGCAATCTTTTGCAAAATCTGCCAGTCGGGAAGCGACTGCCCCACCGGATCAACTGATTTCCTGATCCGCTGGACCCTTCTTTCGGTATTGGTGAAAGTCCCGTCTTTTTCGGCAAACGAAGTTCCCGGCAGTACTACGTCGGCTAGCTGGGCAGTTTCGGTCAGGAAAATGTCCTGGACAACTAAAAATTCCAGTTTCCTTAACCCTTCTTCAACGTGGGTTATGTTGGGATCGGAGAGCATGGGATTTTCCCCCATGATGTACAGGGCCTTCAATTCACCTTTGGCCGCCGCGTTGATCATTTCAACTACGGTTAACCCCATTTTATCCGGCAGTTTTTCAATGGCCCAGGCCTTTTCAAATTTTTTGCGCAGTTCTTCGTTGGCCCAGGCCTGATAGCCGGAAAGGACATTGGGCAGCGCCCCCATATCACAGGCGCCCTGCACGTTATTTTGTCCCCTTAGCGGATTAATGCCGGTATGGGGGAACCCCACGTGCCCGGTCAAAAGGACAAGGTTTGCCAGGGTTAAAACGTTGTCCGTCCCGGTGGTATGCTGGGTTATTCCCATGGAATAGATGATTGACGCCTTCTTGGATGAAGCGTAAAGCCGGGCCGCTTTTTTGATGTCCGCCGCCGGCACGTTGGTGATTTTTTCAACCTGCTCCAGGGGATATCTAGCTAATACTTTCCTAAATTCCTCAAACCCTTCGGTCCGCATCTCGATATATTCTTTATCCAGGAGATTTTCGTCTACAATAACTTTCATCATGCCGTTAAACAAGGCAATATCGGTCCCCGGCCGCTGGCGCATATGCAGCGCTGCATACTTAGCCAAAGGAATTTCCCGGGGGTCAGCAATGATTATTTTGGCCCCCTTATCATAAGCACGGATGATACGGTTGCCGGTCGCGGGGTGCTGCTCTGTTGTATTGGAGCCAGTAATAAGTAAAACGTCGCAGTCCTCAACTTCATTTATGGAGTTCGTCATCGCCCCTGAACCGAATGCCAGCGCCAGACCAGCCACGGTAGACGCATGGCAGAGCCGGGCGCAATGGTCTACATTATTTGTGCCGCAGGCCGCCCGCGCCAGCTTCATCATCAAATAATTTTCTTCATTGGTGCACTTGGCCGAAGAGAGAAAGCCCAGTGAATCCGGCCCAGTTTGCCGGCGGATAGTATTTAATTTCTCTCCAACAACACTTAAGGCCTCATCCCATCCAACTGGGACCAGTGCGCCATTTTTTTTGACCAGCGGTGTTTTTAACCTGGCTGGATGGTTGATAAATTCGTGGACATTCCAGCCCTTGACGCAAAGGATTCCCTGGCTGATGGGATGTTTTTTGCTGGGATAGACCCCTACCACTTCGCCGTCCCTTACTTGGAGGTAAAAATTACAGCCGCAGCCGCAGTAGGTGCAGGTGGTGAGAACTTTTTTCATTTTATTACTTAATTCTCTATTAAATAGTTTGTGAAAGATTTCACTTATGCTTCAATTACTTTTATTTTACAATGTAATCAGGCCTTTGTCAAATTGGTTAAGCGTAAGTATTCAGAGTTACTGAAGTGAAGATGACAAGACAATATTTTTAAGTGC